>JAEFAK010000196.1 GCA_016287555.1 Oscillospiraceae bacterium | reverse complement strand
ACGACACAGGCTTTAAGATACCCTCATACCATACTTCCATTCTGTTAAAATTCGATCCTTTATCAAGTCTGATAATACGATTCTCACGGATCGTGTCTCCACATACCACACGAGGACTCTGACAAAGAAGTACCTCGAAACGCAACGGACCACTAGTAATAACCTCATAACTCTCAAAACAATACGGCATGGCAATACTATCACCAATAAGCAAGGCCGGTGCTCCACATCCTAAGGAAGCTCCGACTTTATAGGGATCGAGATCGGCCGCGGCAGATGATTACCTTGCTGCCTGCCGGCGACTTTTGACGAAAACGGATACGCTGAGGATCGCGGATGACGGCGCGGCAATAGCCGCAATGCCTTCAGAGCGGTTTATTTTTGAAAGCTGGTTAGCGTAAGCTAACCTAAGCTCGACGAGATATGAACGAAAGGGGCTGCTGAACATGTGGGGTCATATCGTTGAAGGGATCGCGCTTCCGTTCGTCGGGACTGCGCTCGGCTCGGCATGCGTGTTTTTTATGAAAAAAGAGCTCGGCCGTTCCGTTCAGCATGCGCTGACGGGATTTGCGGCGGGAGTTATGGCGGCGGCCTCGATCTGGAGCCTGCTCATTCCAGCCATGCAGCTAAGCGCAGGGAAGGGCAAGCTCGCCTTTGCCCCTGCCGCCGTCGGCTTTTGGCTGGGCATTTTGTTTCTGCTCTTTCTCGACCGTGTCATCCCGCATCTGCATATGCATGCAGACAAAGCGGAGGGGCCCAGGAGCAGAGCTCAAAAGACGACGATGATGCTTCTCGCCGTTACGCTGCACAACATACCCGAGGGAATGGCGGTCGGCGTCGTTCTGGCGGGGCTGCTCTCAGGCTCGGCCGAGATATCCGCCGGAGGGGCTCTTGCGCTGTCGCTTGGAATAGCGATACAGAATTTTCCGGAGGGCGCGATAATCTCCATGCCTCTGCACGCGGAGGGAAAGTCAAAATGGAGGTCCTTTGTTGACGGCGTGCTCTCCGGCGCGGTCGAGCCCGCAGGGGCGGTATTGACGGTGCTGTTCGCCGGTCTGCTCGTCCCCGTGATGCCGTATCTTCTGTCCTTTGCCGCCGGTGCGATGCTCTACGTCGTCGTCGAGGAGCTCATACCCGAGATGTCGGAGGGAGAGCATTCGAATATCGGAGTTGTCTCTTTCTCTTTCGGCTTTACGCTTATGATGGCGCTGGACGTCGCGCTCGGATGACGGCGGATCACGTCGTTCCCGGGCTCTGATCATTGATGAAAGGAAAAAACCAAATGAGACCGAGCTATAAAAACTGGATCCCGAAGGGCATGGTGCTGTCTGCTTTCGGCCTGACGGCGGCGTTTATCGCGCTGTTCATCGTATTTGGATTGACCGGGATAGTATCCGGCGTGCTGAAGACGGTGCTGTTTGCGGTGTTTCTAATCGCCGCAGTCGTCACGCTGGGCCTCTCCGTCTGGCTGATACTGATGCACCGCGCATTTTCATATGATGGGAAAAGACAGATGTCGCGCCAAATGATAGAAGGCGTCGCGGAGTACGTGACGGTGCCCGACGGAGGCGTTGGGCTCGACGTCGGGTGCGGCAGCGGCGCGCTGACGATAGCCTGCGCCAGGAGAAATCCGAAGGCGTCCTTCATCGGCATAGACCGCTGGGGAAAGGAATACGCCTCCTTCAATAAGCCGCTTTGCGAATCGAATGCGAAGGCCGAAGGAGTGAGCAACGTCACCTTCAGGCACGGCGACGCGACGGCGCTGGATTTCCCGGACGAATGCTTCGACGCCGTGACGAGCAACTACGTGTATCACAATATCCCTTCGAAGGACCGTCAGGCCATATTGCTGGAGACCCTGCGCGTCCTGAAAAAGGGAGGGACCTTTGCCCTGCACGATATCTTTTCGAAATTCAAGTACGGCGATATGAACGCTTTTGTTGAAATGCTCAAGGCCATGGGATACGAGGAGGTCCGTCTCATCGACACGACGGACGGGATATTCATGAGCAGGCGCGAGGCTCTGTGGATGGATCTGTCCGGTTCGGCTCTGCTCACGGGGAGGAAATGAAAATGGGCCTGTTCGCAAAGTTCGTTTCGCAGACCAGAAAGCCCGAGGGCGTCCTCGGAAAACTGATGATAAACGGCATGAACGGGGGACACGCGAAGTTGGCCGACTGGGGCATGACGTTTCTGGAGGGCGTTCCCGCCTCGGATATCGCCGAGCTTGGCTGCGGCGGAGGAAGAAACGCGGGCGAGCTCCTCAGACGTTACCCCGGGGCGCGTGTGACGGCTCTGGATTATTCCGCGCTCTCTGTCGAGAAAACGCTCCGATACAACAAAGCGGCTGTTGCGGCCGGTAGATGCTCCGCCGTACGCGCGAGCGTCGAGACGCTTCCGTTTGAAAACGGCGCGTTCGACCTCGCGACGGCATTTGAGACGGTATACTTCTGGCCGGGGCTCGAAAAATGCTTTGCCGAGGTCTGCCGCGTGCTCAGAAAGGGCGGACGCTTCCTGATATGCAACGAATCCGACGGCACGGACGAAGCGGGCCTTAAGTATGAGAAGATCATAGAGGGAATGAAATGCCATACCGCGCCGCAGCTTGCCGCGGCTCTGAGTTTGGCGGGGTTTTCCGAAGTGAGGAGCGAGCGCCATCCGGAAAAGCCCTGGCTGACGGTAGTCGCGAAAAAGTGAAGACGCATAACGACTGAGCCCCAAACGCTCGCTTTCGGCTATGAAAAAGTCACGGCTTTTCAAATTGATTTGCCGCGGCGCTTCGGGTAATATCGAAGCAGAAGGAAAACCGAAAGGAGCTTTTTGAAATGGATAAGACATATGATCTCAACGATGTGGCGATGATGACGGGCTTCACGACCCGGACTCTTCGAAACTACCTGACGCAGGGCCTGCTCAAGGGCGAGAAGGAAAACGGCGCGTGGCGCTTTACGGCCGCGGATCTCGACGCCTTCTTCTCCGAGCCCTTCGTAAAGGAGGGCCTGCGCATAAAGCGCTCGGGCGCAGTGTTCGATTTTCTCGCCGATAGGAAGAAGCCGGCGGCGCGTACCTGCGTCATCCTCGATATCCCCGCTTCGCTGAAAAAGGGCAATGAGATCTCCTCCTTCTTCTGCGCCCGCATGAACGAGGCCGAGGACGTCAGCTTCACCTTCGACACGGACAAAGGGGTGTGCCGCGTCATCCTCACTGGCGAGGCGGAGCAGGTCGCGAAGATAATGCAGGCCTATTTCGGCGCTCAGCTCGGGGACTGAGCACTAAAAACGCTTTTTAAGAAACGGACGGACCGGTTGAACAGCACCCCATTTGTTAGACAGTATGGTATACTGGAAACAAGTGGGGTGTTGTTTTATGCCAAAAGGGATACCGAACAAGAG
>JAEFAK010000195.1 GCA_016287555.1 Oscillospiraceae bacterium | reverse complement strand
TCCTGTTCCTGATCCCCTACACCGCCTCCCTCTACAACGGCCTCTCGAGGCTCTTTTACACGGCCTTCCCCGGCGTCGACTACACGGTCTGCGTCATAGTCATGGCCGTCCTCACGGGGCTCTACGTCATCCTCGGCGGCTACATGGCCACGGCGCTCAACGACTTTATACAGGGCATAATAATTCTGGTCGGCAGCGCGTCGGTCAGAGGCGCGGTGCTCCGCGACAACGGTTGGCTGATGACGGCGATCTCTCAGCTCGCGACCGGCCCCAACGGCGGATGGGAATACGCCTCCTTCCTCGGCCCGCAGCCCCTCTTCCTGCTCTTCGTCGTGCTGCTGACCTCGCTCGGAACGTGGGGCCTGCCGCAGATGGTCGGCAAGTTCTACGCGATAAAAAACGAGGGCAACATCAAAAAGGGCACTGTCATCTCGACCTTCTTCGCCATAATCGTCGCCGGCGGGTGCTACTTCCTCGGCGGCTTCGGCAGGCTCTATGACGTCGACGTCGCCTCGCTCGGCTTCGACGCGATAATCCCCAAGATGCTCTCGACGCTCCCCGCGGTCATAATAGGCGTCGTCGTCGTGCTCGTCCTCTCGGCCTCCATGTCGACTCTCTCCTCGCTGGTCCTGACGAGCTCCTCGACCGTCACGCTCGACTTTATCGAGCCCATGCGCAAGGCCCCGATGACCGAAAAGCGCAAGATGTTCATAATCCGCATCCTCATCGCGGTGTTCATCGTCATCTCCGCGGTCATTGCCATAGTCCAGGTCAAGGCGAAGACCCTCTTCATAGCCCAGATGATGGGCGTATCCTGGGGCGCTCTCGCGGGCGCGTTCCTCGCCCCCTTCCTCTACGGGCTTTACAGCAAAAAGATCACCAAGGCAGCCGTCGCCGCCTCGTTCATCTTCGGCGTCGGTCTCGAGACGGTCCAGCTGCTCGTCTCGCTGGGGGCCTTCTCCGTCGCGGACGTCCCCGTGCTCGCCTTCGTATTCCGCAATTCCATCTACTCCGGCGTCTTCGCCATGGTCGGCGGCCTCGTCATCGTCCCGATAGTCAGCGCGCTCACTCAGAAGACGCTGCCTGAGGGCGTCGAGGAGAAGTTCTCCTGCTACAAGGAGAGCAAGACCGTCGACATCACGGCCAACCTCGGCAAATAACAAGTCAAAAGGAGACCGTATAAATGAGCGGTTATTATCAGAAGGATATAGAGACCGCCTCGCGCGAGCAGATTCTCGCCATTCAGAACGAGAAGCTCCGCAGGCAGGTCCGCCACGTTTACGACAACGTCCGATATTACAGAGACCTCATGGACGCGAAGGGCGTAAAGCCCGAAGACATCAGGAGCGTCGAGGATATCAAAAAGCTCCCGTTCCTCTCCAAGAGCGATCTGCGCGAGGCCTATCCCTACGGCCTGCTCGGAACGGACCTTAAAAACTGCGTGCGCATCCACTCCACCTCCGGCACGACGGGCAAGCGCGTCGTCGCCTTCTATACGCAGGGCGACATCGACATCTGGGAGGAATGCTGCGCGAGGGCCATCGTCGCCGCCGGCGGCACCAGCGAGGACGTATGCCAGGTCTGCTACGGCTACGGGCTCTTCACGGGAGGCTCCGGTCTCCACGGCGGCTCGCACAAGGTCGGCTGCCTGACTCTCCCGATGTCCTCCGGCAACACCGAGCGCCAGATCCAGTTCATGATGGACCTCAACGCGACGATACTCTGCTGCACCCCCTCCTACGCGGCCTACATAGGCGAGACGCTCGCCGAGAAGGGCTACAAGCCCGGGGACAACAGGCTCAAGGCCGGCATCTTCGGCGCAGAGCCCTGGACCGAGGAGATGCGCCGCAGCATCGAAAAGAGCCTCGGGATAAAGGCCTACGACATATACGGCCTGACCGAGATAAGCGGCCCCGGCGTCGCCTTCGAGTGCGAGGCGCAAAACGGCATGCACATAAACGAGGACCACTTCTACGCCGAGATCATCGACCCCGACACCGGCGAGGTGCTCCCGGAGGGAGAGCAGGGCGAGCTGGTCTTCACCTCGCTCGACAAGGAGGCCTTCCCCCTCCTGCGCTACAGGACGCGCGACATATGCGTCCTGACGCGCGAAAAATGCTCCTGCGGCAGGACCCACGTCAGGATGTGCAAGCCCAGAGGCAGGAGCGACGACATGCTGATAATCCGCGGCGTCAATGTCTTCCCCAGCCAGATAGAGACCGTTCTTCTCAACGAGGGCTACACCCCGAACTACCGCATCGAGGTCGACCGGAAGAACAACACCGACACGCTGGACGTCTACGTCGAGCTCTCGAAGGACATGTTCTCCGACAAGGTCTCCGACATCCAGGCCAAGGAGCAGCGGCTCGCGGGCGCCATGCGACAGATGCTCGGCATAGGGCCGAGGATGCACCTCGTCCCGCCGATGACGATAGAGCGCAGCGAGGGCAAGGCCAAGAGAGTCATAGACAGACGGGAACTCGTCGACAAGGGAGGGAAGTAAAATGGCCATCAAGCAGCTTTCTGTATATCTTGAAAACAAGCCCGGCAAGCTCGCCGAGGCCCTCCGCTTCGTCTCCGAGGCGGGGATAAACCTGCGGGCGCTCAGCCTCGCGGACACGCTCAACTTCGGCATACTGCGCCTCATCGCTCCCGACCCCGCGAAGGCGGAGAAGGCGCTCTCCGAGAAGACCGCCGTCATGACGACGGACGTCATCGCCGTCCGCATGGACGACAGATCCGGCAACCTCTACGAGGTCCTCAAGGTCCTTGAGGACGCGAAGGTCAATATAGAATACATGTACGCCTTTACGGCGACCCGGCAGTCTGCCTGCGCGGTCCTCCGCGTGGACGACTGCGGGAAAGCCGAAGCGGCGCTCGCGGAGGCCGGCATGCCGGCCCTCGGCGAGGAGGATCTCTTCGACCTGCTTGACGAGAAGGAGTAAGGAGGATAAGATATGTTCATTCTGGCGAAATTCTGGCGCGGCGCGCGCCTGTAACATCATTGAAACGACACGCACCACACATCATCAAAAACAAAATGAGAAAGGAATTTTGACATGGAAAACATACCTTACAAAATATATCTGAACGAAGACGAGCTGCCCAAGGCATGGTACAACATCCGCGCCGACATGAAGACCAAGCCCGCCCCCCTGCTCAATCCGGGGACGCACGAGCCCATGTCCGCGGCAGATCTCGCGCCCGTCTTCTGCGACGAGCTCATCGCTCAGGAGCTCGACAACGACACCCCGTATTTCGAGATCCCGCAGGAGATATACGACTTTTACAAGATGTACCGCCCCTCCCCGCTGGTAAGGGCCTACTGCCTCGAGAAGGCGATGGACACTCCCGCCCACATCTACTACAAGTTCGAGGGCAACAACACCTCCGGCTCGCACAAGCTCAACTCCGCCATAGCCCAGGCCT
>JAEFAK010000010.1 GCA_016287555.1 Oscillospiraceae bacterium | reverse complement strand
GACCGTGCCGTCTTTTGCTGTTTGTTTTTATCTCGCGGGGATCTCGACGAAGCCGCAGACGATGCGTCCGTTCAGCAGCGCGTAGAGCAGGAAGCGGCGCGCGTTGAAGAAGACGATCTCGCCGTTTTCCTCAAAGCGGAAGAGGAAGCGCTTTTCGCCGACCTCGGCGGCCTTTACGGCGAACGTCGCCGGCGGCGCGTCGGGAGCGGCCGGGGCCTTGGCCCCGCCGGGCTTGCCGGATGAGGAGAAGGGATTGTCCACGACGGGCTCGGGGGAGGGCTTGAGCGTGAGCTCGCCGCCCTTGAAGGTCGCCGTGAGGACGTAGCCGGAGGCAAAGCAGAGGTCGGTCTCCCAGCCGTCTATGTCAGCGGGGAGGGCGTCGGCGGCCCCGGCGGTCTTGCCGGCGTCGATCGCCTTCAGGCTCTCGTCGGGGAGCTCCTCGATGAGATAGATCTTGCCGTCCTTTTCGGCAAGGAACAGATCGTCGTCGGCCTTTACGGCGAGTTCGTCGCCGAAGCTGACCTCGGTCCCGTCGGGAAGAAGGGCCTTCCTGCCCTTGAGCTCTTCCGTGGCGGGGAGCCCGTAGAGGACGTTCCTGCCGCCGCAGGAGATATAATCATAAAGTCTGTTTTTCATATCGTTCACCTCATTACCTGTTATTGATCAGCGGGTGTAGAGCGTGCTCGGCTTGGCGAGCACCTCGCTTGCGTCGTGGAACACGCCGAACGCGCCGAGCGTGTTGTTGCCGGTGCCGCCCTCGGCGTTTGAGCCGAAGGAGCGGCCCACGTCGTGCATCTCGTCGAGGTTCATCAGGACGAGGATGCTGTTGCCGTGGCCGCCGCGTCTGGCCTTGACGGTCTCCAGCAGGCCGACGAGATAGATGCGGTCGCGGATCCTGATGACGGTGCAGTAGTCTTCATAGACGTCCGACTGGGAGGGCTTGCGGGATTCGCCCGCGTTGCCCTGGCGGAGGTCCGGCCTGCCCCTGTAGGCGCGGGCGAGGCCGCGGGCGGAGAAGGAGACGCGGTAGTAATGCTCGGTCGCGTAGACGTGGGCGATGTCGAAATGGCCGTAGTTCCAGTCCACGGCGGTCGCGAAGAGGTCGGTGGTATAGCCGTGGCGCTTTGTCGCAAGAGTGCCGTCCTCGCGCTCTATGGCGCCGAATATGTATTCGTCCGAGGGCAGGCCCGGGATCTTCGGGTTCGTGCCTATGTAGGCCAGCGCCATCGTGACGAGGTCCTGCACCAGGTCGAGCACCAGCACTATGCCGGATCTCGGGCGCGCGTCCGGATCCTCGAAGCTCACGAAGTAGCATTTGTCGCCGATCTTAAGGCACTCGTAGGAGAAGTCCTTCTCCTCGCCCTCCGGGCCGAACGTGATCGTTTTGCGGTCCTTGAAGATCAGCGTGCGGTCATATCCGTCGTCGAAGACCAGCTTGAATTTCCTGCCGGTCAGCTCGAAAACAAGCGGAGGACGGTAGACGGACAGCATTCCGGTAAACTTATCAGGGTTCATAAGATGACCTCCGGTTTTATTATTTCCCTCGGGAGGGGCGTCGCGCCCTCCGCAGGATTTGTTGACAGAGGATGCCCTGCGCTTCAGCGGATATACCAGCCGCTCTTTTTCGCGAGCACCTCGCTCGCGTCGTGGCGGACGCCGAAGGCGCCGAAGGTGTAGTTTTCCTCGCCGCCGGCGCCGCTGGTGCCGAAGGAGCGGCCGACGTCGTGCATCTCGTCGAGATCCATGAGCACGAGCAGGCTGTTTCCGTGCCCGGATCTGAGAGCGAGCTGGGTCTCGAGCAGGTTCACGAGATAGACGTTGTCGCGGATCTTGATGAAGGTGGCGTGATCCTCGTAGACGTCCTGCTGCGCGGGCTTGGGGGAAGAGGAGGGAGTCGGCTGGCCGGTTGCCTTGCCGATATCGGGATTGCCGCGGCGGACGCGGACAAGGCCGCGCGGGGAGAAGGATACGCGGTAATAGCGCTCCGTCGTATAGACGTGGGCGATGTCGAAGACGCCGTAATTCCAGTCGATGGAGGTCTGCACGAGGTCCGCCGTATAGCCGTGGCGCACGGTCGGGACTGTCCCGTCCTCGCGGACTATCGCGCCGAAGATGAAATCGACATAGGGCATGCGGGGGATCTTCGGATTGGTATGCAGCCGAGACAGCGCCATCGTGACGAGGCTGGTCTCGAGGTCGAGCACGAGCGTGTAGGCGAGCCTCGGGCGCAGGGACATGTCGTACTCAAAGTTGACGTAGTAGCAGCGGTCGGCCGCCTTCAGGCAGTCGTAGGAGTAGTCCTTTTCCTCTCCGGGCTTGCCGAAGGAGAGGGTCCTGCGGTCCTTGAAGAACAGATTGCGGTCAAATCCGTCGTCGAACACCAGAGTGAACTTCCTGCCGGTCAGTTCGTAGACGAGCGGGGGACGGAATACCGCCATTCCTTCAAATTCATTCGGTTTCATAGGATGACCTCCGAAATTTATTATATGCTTAATTATAGATGCGCCGCAGAAAAAAGTCAATTCGATTCGGGTAAGGACCGGGGCAGCCCGCCGTATGGAGGGCTGCCCCGGATGAAACGCTGTTTTACTTTGGGCAGAGGACCGATCAGGCTTCTCTGCCTCTGTAGAGGAACAGAGCTATCTGGCCCCTGCTGCAGGTCTCGCCGGTGCCGAAAAGTCCGCCGCCGATGCCGAGAGTGATGCCCTTTCCGGCTGCCCATGCCACGGCGTCGGCATAGAATTCGCCCTCAGGCACGTCGGAGAAAGAAGCGCCGTCTCCGGCCTCGGGCTTGCCGGCGGCCCGATACTGGAAGGTGACGACCTGCTCTCTGGTGCAGGGCTCGCCGACGCCGAAGTGCGTCGCGTCCACGCCGAGGGTTATGCCGTTTTCATATGCCCAGAGGACCGCGTCGCGGTAATAAGAACCCTCTGCGACGTCCTCGAACGGCACGGAGGAGATGCCGGGAACAGGTTTGCCGGCGGCTCTCCAGAGGAACGTCACTATCTGCTCCCTCACGCAGGGACCATCGGGAGCGAAGGCGGTCGCCGAGACGCCGAGGGTTATGCCGTTTACATAGGCCCACTCGACGGCATCGATCAGCTCCTCGTCCTCGGGCAGGTCGGTGAACGGAAGATCGGGGACCGTGGAAGGCGGTTCGGGCTGCGCGTCCGGATTGACTGCGGGGATCTCCCTGAATACGGCCTTGACGTATACGTCGCAGTAAGGCATCACGAACGTGCCGCTGAAGAGAGTCAGAACGTCGGAGTCGTCGCCCTTGGTGTATCCGATCTCCTTAAGCTCGAAGCCCTCGTCGGGGACTGCTCTTATCGAGACGGTCTCGCCCGGGACGGCCTCGTGCTTATCGCAGAAGATCGTTCCGTTATCCGACTGGATAAGGTTTATATGGTAAAGAACGGGGATGACAGGGATGTCGTCGGTGAAATCGACGCTGACCAGAACGTTGCACGCGGGCATGACGAAAGTGGTGTTGAATTCGACCAGCGTGTCGGAGTTGTCGTCCCTGGTATAGAACATGCGCTCGACGGCGTAGCCCTGGTCGGGGACTGCGGTCACCGTCACGGTCTCGCCGGCGGCGGCCTCCCGCTTGTCGGCTTTCGCGACGCCGTTTGCCGACTGGAGCACGGTGATGCTGTAAGTCTCCTGCGCAGGCGGAGTCGGCGCCTCTCTGAAGAGGACGCTTACGTAAACGTCGCACTGCGGAACGACGAAGGAATCGATAAAGAAGGTCATGACGTCGGAGTCGTCCCTTCTGGTGTAGTACATGCAGTCGACTTCCCAGCCCTCGTCGGGCACCGCTCTGATCGATACGGTCTCGCCGGGAACGGCGGAGTCTTTGCTGGCGTAGGCGGAGCCGTGCTCGCAGGGAAGAACGTTTATGTTGGACAGGACCGTCAGCATATAGTCGTCTACCGCGAAATCGACCGTGACGAGCACGTCGTTGTCGGGCATCCTGAACGAGCCGTTGAACAGGATCATGACGTCGGTGCCGTCCCGCATGGTGTAGTACATCCTTTCGACGACGTAGCCTCTTTCGGGCTCCGCCGTCACAGTGACGATCTCGCCGGGGCCGGCCTGGGTCTTATCGATGCTGACCGTGCCGTGCTCGTACGGCAGCAGCGTGACCGAGTAGGACGGAGCCGCAAGAGCCGCAACAGACAGCAGCGACAGCAGCATACACAGCGCCAGGAGGACGCCGACCGATCTGAAAGCCTTTCTTTTCATTCGAATCGCTCCTTTTTTCGCGGGCACGGCCGCGCTTCGGAAGCTCCGGCAACAGCCCGCTGATTATTAGCTATATTATATCAGTATTGGAGGAGTTGTTCAAGAGAGGATCACAGTTTCCCGCTTTATGTTCCTGCGCCTTCATGCGCGGATGGATTTGAAATTATTGACAAATGGGGCGTCCGGATGCTTAAATAAGCGTATAATTAAAAGACGGCGGGTCTTCCGCGCCCGGAGGGCGCCTTGCGCGGACGCCCGCCGCGGCAGATCGTTTGACGAAACGAAGGTGACTTGATGGAGTTTGCTATGATCGAGACCGGTTGGTGGTCAATACTGCCGCCGATAATAGCCATAGTTCTCGCGCTGGCGACGAAGGAGGTATATTCCTCGCTGTTCATCGGCCTTTTCTCGGGCGTGCTCATCTACGCGTTCGCGGGAGGGGGAGGCGTCGTCAAGGCCGCGGCCACGGCGTTCAACATGATGTACTCCAAGATCTCCGGCAACGCGTACATGATCATTTTCCTCGCCCTGCTCTGGGCTGTCGTGGTGCTTGTGTCGAAGTCCGGCGGCAGCGAGGCCTACGGCCGCTGGGCGGGCAGGAGACTTAAAAACAAGAGGTCCGCCGGGCTCGCGACGGCCATTCTCGGCGTTTTGATCTTCATCGACGACGGCTTCAACTGCCTGACCGTCGGGACGGTCATGCGCCCCATAACGGACCGCCTGCGTATCTCGCGCGAGAAGCTGGCCTACATAATTGACGCGACCGCGGCACCCATATGCATCATAGCCCCCGTCTCGAGCTGGGCGGTCGCCGTGGCGAGCGAAGTGAGCGACACGGACGGCTTCCGCGTTTTCCTCTCGACGATACCCTATAACCTCTATGCGCTGCTGACGATAATAATGGTCGTCTTCATCTGCGTAACGGGGAAGGACTTCGGCCCCATGAAGCGGGCCGAGGAGGCGGCGCTCGCCGCCGCTCAGGAGGCGGAGACCTCTTCCGGGGACGGGGAAAAGCCGAAGGGCAGGGTCATAGACCTCGTGCTGCCCATAGTCGTCCTGATAATCTGCGCCGTGCTCGGCATGGCCTACGTCGGCGGCTTCTTCAGCGGCGTGAGCTTTTCCGAGGCGATAGGCGAGAACCCCGCCGCGGGGCTGACGCTCGGCGCCTTCGCGGGGCTGATTACGGCCTTTATCCTCTATATCCCACGAAAGCTCATGAAGCCCAAGGACTTCATCATGAACATTGTCAGCGGCATAGGGAGCATCATCCCGCCCATGCTCATTCTCGTGCTTTCGTGGAGCCTCGGCGGAGTGTGCCGCGAGCTCATCGGGACGGGCGAATTCATCTCCGGCTTCGTCAGCGGAGGCGGGGTCGCTCTGAACTTCCTGCCATTCATCATATTCGTCGTCGCCGCGCTCATGAGCTTTTCCATGGGCACGTCGTGGGGCACCTTCGGTATGCTCATCCCCATAGTGACCATGATCTGCGCCGCGGACGGCGCAGGCAGGATGCTCATCCCGGCTCTCGGCGCGACGCTCGCTGGCTCGGTCTACGGCGACCACTGCTCGCCCATATCCGACACGACCATCCTCGCCTCCACGGGCGCCGACTGCGTCCATATCCGCCATGTCGAGACGCAGCTTCCGTACGCGACGCTCGTCGCCGCCGTCTGCGCCGTGGGCTACCTCATAGCGGGCTTCACGCTCACGCCGTGGATATCCCTCGCCGTCGGCGCGGTGCTCCTCGTCGCGGCTCTGCTCGTCCTGAACAGGGTACGCTTCAAGACGAAGGAGAAGGACGCCGCGGCTTCCTGAAGCGGCAAAAAGATAACGCCGGGCGGTCTCCGATGCGGGGCCGCCCGGCATTTATTGATATGGCGCTCAGTCCGTGATATTATTATAAAAAATAAAAAAGACGAACTCAAGGAGGCTGAGCTCTATGGAGAAGCGAGGCATACTCAAGGGGCTGCGCGTGGTGGACTTCGGGCAGTATATCCCGGGGCCGCTGGCCGCCATGATACTCGGAGATTACGGCGCGGACGTCATCCATATAGACCCGCCCGGCGGCCCGCGCTGGGACGGGTACAACGCCAACGCCGTCCTCTCACGCGGCAAGCGCAATATCATCCTCGACCTGAAAAAGCCGGAGGATCTGGAGACGGCGAAAAAGCTCGCCGCGACGGCGGACATACTCATCGAGAACTTCCGCCCCGGCGTCATGGACCGCCTCGGTCTCGGCTACGAGGCCTGCGCCGCCGCAAACCCGACGCTCATCTACTGCTCCATCCCCGGCTTCTCGAAATACGACGCCGCACGCCGCGGCGTCCCCGGCTGGGAGGGCATAGTCGGCGCGGAGGCGGGGCTCTACGCCTGCACCGACATGGCGACGCGGAGCCGCTATATCCGCTTCGACGCGCTGCCGCTGGCCTCCAACTTCGCGGCCGTCATAGCCTGCCACAGTATAGTTTCCGCTCTCATCGTGCGCCGCAAGTGCGGCCGCGGCCAGTATATCGAGGCCGCCATGTACGACGCCTGCTTCGAGGTCGACAGCACGCGCACCGTCACCCCGCCGCAGAGCATGCTCCCGCCCGGGACGACGCGCACCGTCGCCGGGACGAACAGCTACGCCCTCGTGCGGAAAATGGCGCAGTACCCCTGCAGGGACGGGAGATATATCCAGACGACGCCGCCTCCGCGCGGTGCGCTGAGCCTTGCCCGCGCTCTCTTCCCGTCCGAGTGGATAGAGGGGGAGATCCCGCCCGAAGCCGACGAGGACGTCCGCAGGACGATGCTCGGGCGCACCATGGCCGAGTGGGAGGAGTACGCCCAGAGCGAGCACGGGGCGGGTGTCGCCGTCTCGCAGACGGCCGCCGAGTGGATGGACGACCCTACAGCGCTCGACAGCCGCAGCGTCATCCCCGTCGAGGACCCCGTCCTCGGGCACACGATGCAGCCAGGCGTCCCCAGCATAATGCTGCGCAGCGGCGACTGCGCGGGCATGCCTCGCCATCTGCCGGACGCCGACCGCGCGGAGATACTCGCCGAGCTCGAAACGCTCCCGCCGAGGCCCGTTCCCGCGAGCTGCGGCCCCGCCGAGCCCGCCCTGAAGGGGATAAAGGTCCTCGACCTGTGCCAGGTCGTCGCAGGCCCGACCTGCGGCCGCCTTCTCGCCGAGTACGGCGCGGAGGTCCTGAAGATAAACAACCCCCGCTTCGCGGAGAATTTCACGGCCCTCGCCGGCCATGAGACGCAAAATAACGGCAAGACCTGCATCCTGCTCGACCTCAAATCCGAGGACGGGAAGAAGCTCATGGATCATTTCATCCGCGAGGCCGACATATTCCACTGCAACTTTGCCCAGGCCGCTTACCGCCACCTCGGCGTGACGGAGGAGCAGCTGCGCGAAAAGAACCCGAATATCATCCTATCCCAGATAAACATCCATTCCCTCGGCGGCGGGCGCGAGGAGATGCGCGGCCACGAGGACCTCGGCGAGGCGGCGACGGGAATGTCCTGCCGCTACGGCGATTCCGTAAAGCCGGAGACGCTGCCTCTGCTCGTGCTCGACCATATGACCGGGCAGATGGGCTGCCTCGGCGTCATGCTCGCAGTCTATGCGAGGCTCCTCACGGGCGAGGGCCAGCGCGTTCAGGCCAGCCTGTCGCGCAGCTCAACGCTGACGCAGCTGCCGTTCATGCTCGGCTGGGAGGGCAAGGTCTGGGACGAGCCCGCCGGCCCCGACGCCAAGGGCTACGGCCCGCTCGACCGCATATTCAAGACCCGCGACGGCTGGTTCTACCTCGCCGCGAAGGACGCGGCAGCTATCCGCGCCATACCGCAGCTCTCCGGCCTTCCTGAGGAGCCGGAGGCTCTTGCCGGGGCTCTGGAGGCCCGCGCGGCCGAGGCCGATACCGATGCCATTGTAAGCCTGCTGAACGCGCCGGGCGTGACGGCCCGCCGCTGTCGCTTCTATATGGACGAGCCGCCCGAGGAGGACTATGCCAAGGCCCGCGGCATCACCAAGCGCGAGTATCATCCCGGCATCGGCATGCTGCGCACCAACCACGGCGCGCCGCGCCTCTCGCTGACGCCGACGATACAGGTCTATCCGTCTCCCGCGGTGGGCGGCGATACCGAGCGCTTCATGGCCGAATGCCGCCGCAAGGGGCTCGTCTGAGCCGGCGTGAGATCCCGAAAAGGTGTTCCTGATGGAAATAGAAAAGCTTTTTAAGAACGACCCTGCGCTCTACGCGGATATGGAGTCGTTCCTGCGCTCCGGGGAGTGGAGGATCGAGTATGAGAGCCCGACGGCGCTCGCGCTTCACTGGAAGCACGAATGGCTCCGCGCGATCGCGGCGTTCGAGCCGGAGGAGGCGCGGCGCCTGCTCGCCGGGATACCGACAGACGGCGTCATAGTCCTGCGCGGATGCGAGGGCCTGCGCGAGCTTGCGGCAGAGCGCGGCTTCGGCGGGGTCAATCCCTGCCGTCAGGCCGTATACGAAAAGACGGAGCCCGTCCCCGTCGTGACGGAGCTGACGATACGACATCCCGACGGGAGCGACTTCCCGAAGATCCGGGACTCCTACGACCTGGGGCTCGACGAGGAAGTGCGCGAGGCTTTTGAAAGGCCGGACTTCCTCGGCGGGTATCTGGACGGGGAGCTGGTCGGCTACATCGGCGTTCACGGCGAGGGCTCCATGGGCATGCTGCACGTCTTCGAGCCCCACCGCAGGCGAGGCTATGCCGAAGCCATCTACGGCACCCTCATAAACGATCAGCTCCGCAAGGGGCGCGTTCCCTACGCCCAGATCATCGAGGACAACGCCGCCTCCCTCGCGCTCCAGCGCAAGCTCGGCCTGCGTATTTCCGACGGCCTGCTCTACTGGATGTGGCGCGAGCCTGATGCAGAATAAAAAAGCGCCCCCCTTCCCCGCGTGCGGGGAAGGGGGCGCCGCGTTTGCGTTTTCAGTTCGACAAATAATAAGTATCTGCTTGATAAAACATATCGGGAGTGATAAATTGTTAGCGGGAGCTAATTATCGCTCCCGATATTCCGTATGAGGCGGTCTGCGCTGCCCCGGGGACAGAAGAGGTAAGCAAATGGGTTCGATATGGCTTCTTATAGGCATCACCGCCATTGCCGGCGTGGGAGGAACGGGCCTCGGCGGCGGCGTATCCTGCCTTTTCCGCCGCGATTCCAATAAGACGGTCAGCCTTCTTCTTTCCTTCGCCGCGGGTGTCATGACCTCCGTCGTCTGCTTCGACCTGCTCTCGGAAGCCCTGCATACGGAGGGGATAAAAGGCACGCTCTGGCTCGTGCTCTGCGGCGTCGTCGCGGGCTTTGTCATAGTCGCGCTCCTCAACGCCCTCATAGACAGGACGACCAACCACGAGGTCTCGCATATAGACGAAAACCACCCGCGCACCGCCGACTCCCCGGAGGAACTGACCCACGCCAACCACCTGCAGGAGCATATAGAGGGCCGTCAGCCCCGCAGCGGGCTCTTCCTTGCCGGGCTCGTCATGGCGGCTGCGATAGCGCTGCACAACGTCCCCGAGGGGATGGTCATAGGCGCTTCGTTCGCGAGGTCTGCCGACGAGATACTCTCCAACAGGAGCGGCCTCGTCATGGCGGCGGTCATCGGCCTGCACAACATCCCCGAAGGCATGGCTGTCGCTGTGCCTCTCATCTCCGGCGGCATGAGCAGATGGCGCTCCGTCGCTATAACGGCGCTCTCCGGCGCGCCGACGATCCTCGGCGCGGTGCTGGGCTTTTTCATCGGCGCCATAAGCCCGACGGCAATGGTCGTCTCCCTGAGCTTCGCCTCCGGCGCGATGCTCTACGTCGTTTTCGGCGAGCTGCTCCCTGAATCCATACTCATGTGGAAGTCCAAGCTTCCCGCGGCGCTTGCCATCCTCGGCATGCTGACGGGTCTGCTCATCATCTATCTTTGAACTGAGCGGAGACGCGGCGCCCCCGCGGCGCGGAGATCATCCGCACCACGCAATGCCGCGCTCAAAAAGACGGTACCCGGGCGCATGCCGGATACCGTCGTTTTAATTGACTGTTTAGTTAACATAAATAAGTAAAAATATAATTATAGTATACTGCACGGCCGCTTTGCGCGGCTCATTTCAAAGAACGAATCGGGCGAGCAGGTACAGTATGAGCATATGCGCCGGATAGAAAAGACTGTATACGACGCCAAAGCCTTTGCCGTTCGGCCCGCGCTTTCTGTTGTAGAGCAGAATGGGCACGGCGGGGATGAGCATGCCGAGATACCACCAGCGCTGCCGGGTGAGCACCTTCGTTATCGCCGCCCAGCTTCCGAAATTCGCGTAGGTCAAGGTATAGATGACGAAATACGCGGCGAAGACACCGATAAGCGCGGCGACGCGCGCCCAGGGGCTCATCCCGTCCGCCCTGCGCAGATAGAGATAGAAAAGCACGATGAGCACGACCCCCGCGCAGCTGTATTCGGCCTTCGTCAGCCATGCCAGAAAAGCCGCCGCCGCGCATATCACGGCGCCGCATATCGCCGCCGCGGCCCTGCCGGCCGCGTTCTTACCGCGCAGAAGGCCGCAGGCCGTAAGCGCCAGAAATCCGAGCAGCAGCGTCAGTATGACGTTCTGAGTGCCCCACTCCAGCGTGACGCCGCGCGCGAAAAGGTCGTGCGGGACCTCCGTTATCAGAACGAGGAGGGCGAGCTTCACGCCGTGGAAAAGGAGACGCTTGGGCTTATCCCTGAGCTGGAAGCAGCTCTCCGCCATCATGAAGGCATAGAGGATGAACGCCGTGCGCCCTATGACCCGCATCCACGTGGGATTTCCCGCGAGCCGGTAGCCGACGTGGTCGACGAGCATCGTTGCCATTGCAAGCAGCTTCAGAATAAAGACAGACATACCTTGCCTTTCCCCGTACGCCCGAAGGCGCAGCCCTCGTCAGAGGTCGAAATATACGTGAAAGAGCTCCTCGACGATCTCGTCCACATCAAATTTCCTGACGGCGGATCTGACCGAACCGGAGAGATACGACGGATCGTTGTTGACGATGAATCCGGTCATCTGATCGATGGTCTTGTAGCCCTTCGCGGTCATTACGGAATAGACCTCGTCCAGAGCTTTTTTGATATCTTCATTTTTTTGGTACGCCATTTTTTCGTTCTCCTTTTATGTGTTCCGGGAAGGGCGTCCGCCGCCTCTCCCGCGTCCATTATAGCACGAAGAGTCCCGGCATGACAGAGAAAATATCCGACCGGAGCGAGTTTCCGTCTCTTTTTTCGGATTGTAAAAAAATGATAAGTGTGATATAAAATATATATAAGACAGATCATCCGCCGCGGAGCCGGGCTCCTTCGCGCCGGCCGGGCAGGTCCCGCCGGAGGGGGCGCCGTACGCGGCGAAATGCGAGGAGGATGCATATGAAACGCCTGCTTTCGATATTTATCGTTATTGCTCTGCTTTCCTGCCTGTGCATGACCGCGTTCGCGGACTCGCCCGCGGATTTCACCGACGTCGCCGAGGGCGCGTGGTACCGCGCGGACGTGCTCGCCGCGCACGATCTCGGCCTTATGGAGGGGATACCCGGCGGAAAGTTCGATCCGGATCGGCCCCTGAACGTCGCCGAGGCCGTCGCGCTTGCCGCGCGCGCCCGTTCTATTTACCTCAAGGACGGCGAGACCTTTGAGCGCCATGACGAGTGGTACGCGGTCTACGCGGAATACGCGCTCGAAAACGGATTTCTCAAGGCTGAGCCCGAAGATTATGACGCCGAGGCCACGCGCGATTTCTGCGCGGCCCTCTTTGCCGCCGCGATGCCCGCCGAGGCCCTCGAGCCCGTCAACGAGGTCGAGGACGGGGCGATCCCCGACGTCGCCGCGGACGACGAGGCCGTATACGTGCTCTACCGCGCGGGAATAATGGTCGGCGATGAAAACCACAGGTTCCGCCCGGCCGCCTCTATCCTCCGCTGCGAAATAGCTGCCGTGGTGAACCGCCTGCTCAAGTCCGAGACCCGCATGCCCGTCGAGCTGAAAAAACCCGAGCCCGACGCGGGAATAACCGACCCTCCCGTCGTGCCGATCACGACCGGCTGATCCGGCGGGATCTCCGCCCGAAAACCGAGAAACGAACAAGGACGGTACCCGGTCCACGGATACCGTCTTGTTTTGGATATAAGGATATAAGAAGGCACGGCGAGCCGTGCGCGGAAAAGACATGGAATACGAACTCATAAGAAGCGCGCGGAGAACTCTCGGCGCGGAGATAAAAAACGGACGCCTCATCGTCCGAGCGCCGTATCTTGCGTCGAAGCGGGATATAGAGCGCTTCCTCGCCTCGCAGAGCGGGCGCATCGAAAAGGCGCTCGCCGTGTCGCGCGAGGCCGAGGAGCGGAAGGCCGCCGTCCCGAAGCTTACGCAGGCGGAGCTGCGCGCTCTCGCGGCCGAGGCGCGAAGGATCATCCCGGAGAGGTGCGCTTATTTCGCCCCGCTCGTCGGGGTCAGATACGCCCGCATAACGATACGCTCCCAGCGCACGCGGTGGGGAAGCTGCAGCGCGAAGGGCAGCCTCAGTTTCAACTGCCTGCTCATGAAGGCCCCGCCCGCGGTGCTCGACGGCGTCGTCGTCCATGAGCTGTGTCACATCAGGCAGCCGAACCATTCGGCGAAGTTTTATTCAGAGGTCCTGCGCGTACTGCCGGACTATAAGGAGAGGCAGAAGTGGCTCAGGCAAAACGGCGAGCTCCTCATGGCGATGCTGCCTGACAAGGCGGAATAGAATTACAATAATAAGAGATATTATAAATTATGTCAACTTACTGCATTTCAGACCTGCACGGTCTACCCATAGAAAAGCTAAAGGATCTGCTCTCGCGGGCGGGCTTCGGGGAGGGGGATTTCCTCTTCGTCCTCGGCGACGTCGTCGACCGCAACGGCGACGGCGGGCTCAGCCTGCTCCGCTGGCTCATGGAGACGCCCGACGCGGAGTTCATCCTCGGAAACCATGAGGCGATGCTGCTCTCGTGCGAGTTCGTATTCGGCGAGATAAACGAGGAGAACATCGACGCGCTCGAGGAGATGCAGATGCGCCTGCTCAAGCGCTATCTGCGAAACGGTGGGCAGGTCACGCTGAACGCCCTGCGCTCGATAAGCGAGGAGGAGCGAAACGATATCCTCGATTTCCTGCGAGAGACGCCGCTCTGGGAGGCCGTCACCGCGGGCGGGCGCGACTTCATCCTCGTGCACGCGGGGCTCGGGAACTTCAGCCCGGATAAGAAATTGTCCGAGTACGCCCCGGACGAGCTCGTCTGGACGCGCCCGGCGCTCGACGAGCGGTATTTCGAGGATATAATGACCGTCGCCGGGCATACGCCGACCTTCATCCACGGCGAGCAGTACGACGGCCTTCCCGTATTTACGGACACGTGGATAGACATAGACTCCGGCGCGGCCTACGGGCGCGAGCCCGTCCTGCTGCGGCTGGACGATCTGCGCTGGTTCAGATAGGGCCCTCCGGGCGGGGAAAGGAAGATGGCCTTGAGCATTCCCGAAAAGCTGAAAAAAGTATACGAGATCCTGGAGAAGCCCTTTGCCGGCGAGCCCTTGACCATGGAGGAGACCGAGCTCCTCTGGGGACTGGAGGCCAATTCGCCAGAGGCCTTCCTGCTTCGCTGCGCCGGGCTCAGGCGAGCCCTGGAGCTTTCCGGCGGCGTCGCCGAGATACACGCCCAGATAGGGCTGGACGCGGGCCCATGCGTAAAAAACTGCGCCTTCTGTTCTTTTGCAAAGTGCAACAACCCTGCCGGAGAGCTGAAAATAACGCCAATGGCCGCCGTGCTGGACTATGCCAGGGCGTTCCGCGAGGCCGGGGCGAATCTGCTGCTTCTAATGAGCTCGGCAGCCTTTCCTTTCGAGCGGCTGCTGGAGGCCGCGCAGCGGGTCAGAGAGACCGTCGGGCCGGATATGCCCCTGCTGGTCAATACGGGCGACGTGACCTTCGAGCAGGCGCTGAGCCTCCGCCGGGCGGGCTTCAACGGCGCTTACCACGCCTCCCGCATGAGTGAGGGCGTCCTGACGGACATCCCGCCCGAGACGCGCGAGCAGACCATGAAAAACCTCGTTCGCGCGGGGCTTCCGCTCTCCTTCTGCGTAGAGCCCGTGGGCGAGGAGCATACGGCGCGGCAGTTCGCGGAAAAGATCGCTCTGCATCTTGAATACGATCCGCTGACCGGAGGCGTCGGCAGGCGCATACCCGTCAAGGGGACCGGAGTCGAGGACAGACGCAAGCTCGATCAGGCCGAGCAGGCGCGCCTCATCGCCATATACAGGCTGCTGGACGGGAAAACGGCGCTCGCCGGGTCCGCCAACGCGACGCTCGCCGCCAATTCCGGGGCGAATCTCTGCTGGGCCGAGTGCGGCTTCAATCCCAGAGATTTCAGCGGCCGTACCGAGACCGACGGCGTCGGCCGCTCTGTGGAATACATAGCGAAGATATACGCTGAGACCGGCTGGGAGCTCAGAAACGGCCCTTCTCCGGGCTGGAACATGACCACTGCGCGATAAAAGAGAGGAGCACGGCAGCGTGCTCCTCTCTTTTGCGCTCTTTGTGTTTTGCCCGTCAGATGCTGACTTCGCCGGAGACGATACGGCGGTAGTCTGCGAGATTTTTCTTCAAAAGCTCCGGGGTATCGAGCCCGTAGGGGCACTTTTCTTTGCATTTCCCGCAGCCGAGGCACTGCTCGATGCGCTCCATCTTCTCCTGCCAGGCCGGGGTCAGAAACGGCGCGGAGGGGCTGCGGCGTATAAGCTGGGACATGCGCGCGCAGTTGGATATCTCTATGCCCGCCGGGCAGGGCATGCAGTATCCGCAGGAGCGGCAGAAACTGCCGATGAGCTCGCCGCGGTCCTTTTCGATGAGCGCCTCCATGTCCGCCGTCATGGCGGGCGGGTCGGCCATGAAGGAGATGAACTCCTCCAGCTCGCTCTCGCGCTGCACGCCCCAGATGGGGAGCACGTTGTCGAACCTGTCGAGCCAGGCGTAGCATGCCGCGGCGTTGTTGAGCAGTCCGCCGGAGAGCGCCTTCATGGCGATAAAGCCCATGTTTTTCTCCCGGCACATGCGCTCGATCTCAAGATCGGTCTCCGTCGCGAGATAGCAGAAGGGGAACTGCAGCGTCTCGAAAAGGCCGGACTCTATCGCCTCGCGCGCGACGGCGGGGCGGTGGTTGGTGATGCCGATGTGGAGTATCTTGCCCTGCGCCTTGGCCTCCAGCGCGGCCTCATAGAGGCCGGTCCCGTCGCCGGGCTTCGGGCAGACGGCGGGGTTGTGGAACTGGTATATGTCGATGTGGTCGGTCTTCATCATGCGAAGGCTGTTTTCGAGGTTCGCCCAGAAGGTCTCGACGTTCCTCGCGCCGGTCTTGGTCGCTATGGTTATCTTATCTCGCACGTCGGCCAGAGCCAAGCCTATCTTCTTCTCGCTGTCGGTATAGGCGTTGGCTGTGTCGAAAAAGGTGAAACCGGCGTCGTACGCCCTGCGCAGCAGACGGCAGGCGTATTCCTCGCTGACGCGCTGGACCGGGAGCGCGCCGAACGCATTTTTAGGGGATACTATCCCCGTGCTTCCAAGTGTAACGGTCTTCATGTCACGGCCGCCTTTCGAACGTTTTTTCCCATTTTAATACACGCCGCGCCCCGGCGCAAGAGAAAAAGAAACAGAGGCTTCTCCGGCTTGCCTGCGGGCCGTGAAAAGGGTATAATACAGTTGAAGAAATATACGCGGGCGGGTCCCGCGTTCCGGTCATCGCCGCCGAGGCGGCCCTGAGGGATAAAAGATGAGTAAAAAAGCGAAAGCCAAGAACGAAACAGAGACCTTCCGCCGCTTCGTGGAGCGCCGCGGCGCCTTCGCGTCGCCGGAGGCTGCGGTGTCCGTGCTGATGCCGGTCGCCAACGAGCTCAAGCGCCTGCACGAAGCCGGCAGGGCGCATCTGGAGCTCTCTCCGGACAGCGTCGTCGTCGAAAACGGCGGGCTGCGTCTTGAGGAGCCGACGGGAGGCTCCGAGGCAAGGCTGTCTTCCGGCTTCGCGGCTCCCGAGATATACGGCGGAGGGGACTGCGGCGCCGCGAGCGACGTCTACTCCTTCTGCGCCCTCCTGCGCTACGCCGTCGACGGGGAGGCGCCCGAGGACGCGCTGACGCGGGCCGACGCGGGCTCCGGCGGGGCTCCGGCGGTCTACGCCTATGCCGAGGCCTACTCCGTCACGAATCTGCGGCGCATAACGGAAAAGGGCATGCGCGCGGATCCGGACAGACGCTACGGCTCCATGCAGGAGCTGATATACGATCTCATGCCCTTCAACAGGATGCAGGGCTGGCAGCTTCCGACGGGCAGGGATAAAAAGCGCGCCGCTGCCCGCGCCAGAAGGCGGCGGGTCAGAAGGCCCGTCCTCGCGGCGCTGCTGTGCCTGCTGGCCGCGGCTATAGTCGCGGTCGGGGTCATATACGGCGGATACGTCCGCTCGCTGTCGCTGACGATGAAGGGCAGGTTTTCCGAGGCCTGGAAGCTCATACCCCTGCAGCAGACCGTCAGGCTCGTCGACAAGAGCTACCCGGACTACGTGCGCGCCGGAATGGCGATGGAAAAGGGCGAATACGCCGAGGCGGCGGAGCTCTTTGCCGGCCTCGGAGACTACCGCAGATCCGACGAGCTGAGGTATGAGGCGCTTTACAGGCAGGCGGCCTCGCTGGCCGACCGCGGCGATTTCGACGCCGCCATGGCGATATACGACCGGCTCGCGGAGAAGGAATACTCCAACGCCGCCGACCTCTCGCGGGAGACGTATTTCCGCAAGGCCGAGCGCGCCCTGAACGAGGAGAAGAACTACGAGGAGGCCTACGCCGCGTTCAGCGCCCTTGCCGAGCTCAGGCACGAGGGAGCCGCCGACATGGCGGACGAGACCCTCTGGCTCTGGGCGCATTCGTGCGCGGACGAGGGGGATCTGCTGCAGGCATATGACATTCTCAAAAAGCTTGACGGGTGCCGGAACTCGGCTTATTACGCCGACTCCGTCACGAGAAAGCTTGAAGCCGAGGCGAAGGAACTCTACCGCGCCAGAGATTACGCCGCCGCCGCGGAGCGCTTCGCGGCGCTGTCTCCGCACGGGGATTCGGACAGGTTCCTCATCCTCATCCACTGCGTCTATTATGACCGCCTCCGGAAGGACGCGAGCCTTTCGTGGGACGCGCTGCCCGGGACGGAGCATCTGGGCGAGTGCATGTTCTCCTCGGACGACGCGGCGATCGACGCGCTGCTCGCGCTGGTCGTCTTCGAGGACGCGAGGACGATACTGACCGACGATTTCACGCTCGAATACCTGACCGGCCGCTGGATAACCGGCGCGCTGACTTACGATCTGAGAATGACGGAGGCAGGAAAGCTGACCTTTACCCTCCCGCATTACAGGGCGGGGGATAACTATCTCATCCGGGACGGCGAGGTGCGGGCATATTCGAGCGACCCGGAGGACTATACGCCCATGCTGGGTATCTATCCCGTATCACGGACGGAAATGGACGTCTACTGCTTTAAGGACGGCGAGACTTACAGGATGCGCCTGCAGTGAGCGCGCCGAAACGGTGATATTTGTGAGACGAAAGAGCATCAACGAAAAAGAGACGTTTTTCCGGGACAGGGAGGGGTGCCGCCTCCCGCTCACCCACGTCACGGAGGGGGAGTTCGGCTCCGCTCTCAAAGAGACGGACGCGCTTTTCGGGGCGGCGGACGTCCTCAGCGTCGCAAACGCGGAAAAGCACCGCCGCATCCTGCTCGCGCTTTCCGCCGCGGGGACGCTGCTGACGCTGGCCTTCCTGCTCTACGACGAGGCAGAGTGGCACGGGCTCATCCTTGCCTGCGGCGTGATGATCCTCTGCCTGGCCATTATCCGCCGCCTTTCGGCGCGGCTGGACTGCCACAGGAGATACCTGCAGTACA
>JAEFAK010000194.1 GCA_016287555.1 Oscillospiraceae bacterium | reverse complement strand
TGGACGCGCACCCCGCGCGGTCACACGAACGGCTTGTCGATCTTGACGACGGCGTGGCAGGCGGGCCACTCGCGCTCGACGCGGCCCTGGATGCGCGCGGCGAGCTCCGCGTCCGGGATGGGGCACTCGCGCGGGGAGACGACGTCGAAGATGAGATTCGTGTGCGTCGGGCCGCGGACGACGCGGAAGTCGTGGAGCGTGAGGCCGGGGTCGAGCTCGCGTATCTCGCGGAGCATGCGCTCGCGCATGGCGGCGATCTCCTCGTCGTCGTCGGCGACGGGGTCCATATGGATGACGGCGGAGCAGCCGAGGCGCTCCTCGAGCTCGTTTTCGATGTGGTCGATGGCGTCGTGCATGGCGATGAAGTCGCCCGAGGCGGAGACCTCCGCGTGCAGGCTTATCATGCGGCGGCCGGGGCCGTAGTCGTGGATAATGAGGTCGTGCATGCCGATGACGCAGTCGTGGGACATGACGACGCGCTCTATCTCGTCGACGAAGTCTTTGCTCGGCGGGCTGCCGAGGAGCGGCGCGAGCGTCTCGCGCGCGGTGCCGACGCCTGTCCAGAGTATGAACAGCGCGACGGCGCAGCCGGCCCAGCCGTCGATATGCGCGCCGGTGAGCCTGCTTATGACGGCGCAGACGAGGACGACCGCCGTCGACACGCAGTCGGAGAGGCTGTCGCGCGCGGTCGCGAGCATGGCGGGCGCGCCGAGCTTTTTGCCCCAGCGGCGGTTATAGGCGAACATATAGAGCTTGACGAGGATAGAGACGCCGAGTATGGCGAAGCTGAGCGCGCCGAACTCGACCTCCTCGGGCCGGATGATGCGCCCGATCGAGGCGCGCGCGAGCTCGAAGCCCATGACGAGGATGAGCACGGCGACGATGAAGCCGGATATGTATTCGAAGCGCCCGTGGCCGAAGGGGTGGTCCTTGTCGGGCTTCTTCTCGGCGAGACGGAAGCCTGCAAAGGTGATGAGGGAGCTTCCCGCGTCGGAGAGGTTGTTGAAGGCGTCGGCCGTGACGGCGACGGAGCCGGAGAGCAGCCCCGCGATGAGCTTTATCGCGCAGAGCACGACGTTCAGCCCCACCCCGGTCACGGAGCAGAGCGTCCCGTAAGCCGAGCGCACGCGCGGGTCGGACGTGTTCTCCCGGCCGCGTATGAAGATGCGAGCGAGCAGGCCTATCATGCCGCGCCCTCCTTATTTCCAGCGGGCGTTGCCCTTTTTGTCGACGGAGACGCGGACGGTCTCCGTCTTGATGGCGCCGCCGGTCGTTATGTTGATCTGCGTCACCTCGAATACGGCCTCGCAGGCCTTTTTGGCGCGGAACTGCCAGAGGTGCACGCCGTTTTCCCTGTTGAACTTGGAGAGGTCCGAATAGACCATGTGCTTGTCCCTGTCCGTGACGAACTGCTCATAGACGGGCTCGAGCGACCCCTCGGTCTGCTCGCAGATCCAGCGGAAGTTGGTCGAGAGGTCCTCGCTGAAGATGAGCGTGACGAGGCTGCCCTCCGTGCGGCAGGGCGCGAAGAGGAGGACGGTGTCGTAGTCATAGTATATCTTGTCCGGGCCGGATGCGCAGCCGGTCAGCGCCGCGGCCAGCAGCAGTACCGCCAGCAGGGCGGCGATGAGCTTTTTCATGGCTTTATCCTTTCGTGAGCGTTATGACGACGACCTCGCGCGGATTGAAAAGGCGCGGGAAATGGAACTGCGTGTCATAAAACTTGACCCCCGCGAGCCCGCGCGAGACGATGAGCGTCGAGCCGTTCGCGCCCTTGTAGGCGCGGCTGCCGTCCAGCTTCGGGAGAAATTCGCGCCCCGGGCCTATTATCCCGCCGAGGCCCGGCAGGCGCACCATGCCGCCGTGGACGTGGCCGGAGACGATGAGGTCCGTCCCGAATTCGGCGAAATGGTCGGGCTCATAAGGCCTGTGCGAGAGCAGCAGGACGAAATCGTCCTTCGTGTTTTCCAGCACCGCCGCCGGAGAGGGATTGTCGCCGTGCGCGGTCGGGTCGGGAAGGCCGGCTATGACGATGCGCCCGCCGTCCTTTTCGAAATACTCCGCCCTGCCGTCCATGACATGGACGCCCAGCAGGCTGAGCTTGCTGATGAATTCGCGCGCCGCGTCCGTCGCCCATTCGTGGTTCCCCGTTACGAAATATGTCGGCGCGCGGTCGGCGAGAGCGCCCGCGAAGTCGGCGGCGTCCTGTATCTGCGCCGCGTCGTCGATGATGTCCCCCGTGAGGAGGATGATATCCGGGTCCGCGTCGAAGACCGCGTCGAGCGTGCGCCGGTCGAACTTTCCGTGCGTGTCGGAGACGACGGCGAGGCGCAGCCCCGAAAAGGCCGCCGGCAGCTCGGCCGAGGCGACATCGTACTCCCGCAGCACGACCTTGGTGTTGCTGTATATGAAGGCGTAGACGAGCAGGGCCAGCATGACCAGCCAGAAAAACCCGCCTCGACGACGTCTGCGCATATTCGCGGCCCGCAGGCCTTGCCCCCTTTCAAAATCGTTTCGCAAATTATAACATAGGGCAATCGCGGATGCAAGATGAGCAGGTCGACCGATTTCGCGCCCCCGCGCGCTGGACTTGCGCGCCGTCCGGCGCTATAATGTGCGCGGAGGCGATAACATGGTCGTTCTGATAACCGGCGCGTCCCATACGGGCAAGACCGCCCTCGCCGCGCGGCTGACGAGGGAGCGCGGAGTGCCGTTCCTGAGCGTCGACCACCTGAAGATGGGGCTCATCCGCGCCGGGTATACGGCGCTGACCCCGGAGGACGACGCGGAGCTGACGGAGTATCTCTGGCCCGTCGTCCGCGAGATCGTCAAGACCGCGATCGAGAACGGGCAGAACCTCGCCGTCGAGGGCTGCTATATGCCGTACGAATGGCGGCGGGACTTCGGCGCGGAATACCTCGCGCATATCCGCTTCGTATGCCTCGCCTTCACGGAGGCGTATATCGACGCGCATTTCGCGGATATAGCCGCCCACGCCGACGACGCCGAGCGCCGCCTCGACGACGGGTGGCTGACCCTGGAGCGCCTGAAGGAGGATAACCGCCTCGCCGCCGAGGGCTTTTCCCGCGCCGGCGAGCGCGTCACGATGATAGACGGGGATTACGAGGCGGCGATAGAGAGAATTTTGGAGGGGCTGGGAAAAACGCCCGACAGGGCGTGAAAAACCCCGCCGCGTTCTCCTTTACAAACGCGCGGCAGGGTGCTACAATACGGTTTGCGGGCGCCGGTGGCTCAATGGATAGAGCATCAGATTCCGGTTCTGAGGGTTGGGGGTTCGAGTCCCTTCCGGCGTGCCATAAAAGCGGAGCGGTCTCCATTCGGAGACCGCTCCGCTTTTCATCAATGTAGGAAGGGGCTCGAAAGGCGGCTCTTGGCAAGGCGCCGGGGGCGCCTTGCAACCGCCGTGGCCCGCCCGCAGGCGGGCGAGTCCCT
>JAEFAK010000193.1 GCA_016287555.1 Oscillospiraceae bacterium | reverse complement strand
CCGGACCCGTCACTGACGATACGGAGATGCACCTGTTCGACCGTTCCCAGATACACGTGATCGTCGTGGGCGATCCTCAGGGCAGCAACGTCGTCCAGGGCTGGTCCCAGTACAGTCCGCAGAGCACCTCCATAGACAAGTGGAGATGAAGATCCCTGCATGAGAGAAAACGACAGCAGGCGTCCTGACCGGCGCCTGCTGTTTTTCGTCTGACCGGTATGACCCGGCCCTATCATCTCAGAACCTCTGCATGGAAGCGAAATCCTCCATTACTTCGGATATCTTTATCTGCTGCGGACATACTTCCTCACAGCTTCTGCAGTGAAGGCAGGCCTTCGGCCTTTTGTCCTCGGGCAGCGCCATTATCGCCATCATGGTGATGAAACCGCCCGGCGTCATCTTCTGTTCATTGTAAAGGGAGATGAGACGCGGTATGTCCAGTCCCTGCGGACAGTGATCGGTGCAGTACCGGCACGCGGTGCATGGTACGCTTCCGGCGGCGGCCATGTCCGCCCCTATCTTCAGGATCGCTTCCATCTCGGCGCCGTTCAGCGGCTTTTCCTCGGCGAACGTGGCGAGATTCTTCTCCATCTGCTCTCCGGTGGACATGCCGGACAGCACCATCGTCACCTCGGGGACTGACTGGACGAAACGGAACGCCCACGAAGCTGCATCCTCGTCAGGCCGCAGTTTTTTCAGGACGTCCGTGTACTTGGGCGGCAGATCGGCCAACTTTCCTCCGCGCAGGGGCTCCATTACCCATACCGGAATACCGTACTCGTCCAGCAGAGCGACTTTTTCCTTTGCGCCCTGAAATTCCCAGTCGAACCAGTTGAGCTGTATCTGGCAGAACTCCATCTCGTCCCCGACGGCATCCAGAAAGCGCTTCAGCGCAGGCAGTTCTCCGTGGCTTGAAAAGCCGAGATGAGTGATACGGCCCTTTTTCTTCTGTTCGAGTATGTATTTATGGATGCCGTACTTCTCGTCGTCCAGATAAGCCTCGACGTTCATCTCGCAGACGTTGTGGAACAGATAGAAGTCGAAGTGATCCGTCTGCATACGTCTCAGCTGCTCTTCGAATATCTCCTCGGCCTTGTCCCAGTTGTTCGGTACGACGCCCGGGAACTTGTCGGCTATGTAATAGCTGTCCCGCGGATACTTCGTCAGAGCTTTTCCTGCGAATCTTTCGGAGTTCCCTCCGTGATAGAACCATGCGGTATCGAAATAGTTGACGCCGTTGGCTATTGCCATGTCGACCATGCGCTGCGCAGCGGCCTCGTCGACGTCGGATTCTTTCCCGCCTTCGACTCGCGGCAGACGCATCATGCCGAAGCCGAGCGCAGACAGCTTTTTGCCCTTGAAATCCTTATAATACATACGTTTCATCCTTCCTGAAGCCATATTCCATAAACTAACATTATTCGAATCCAAGACTCTTGTCAATAGAAAGAGCAGGCAGGAAAGCATCCTGCCTGCTCTTCATTGATTCTTTTGCCTTAGTTGTTGGGTTTGGACGAATACACGTTCGAGCCTTCAGCGTTGGCTTCTGCCCACTGCTTTTCGAGCGCGGACCAGTCGCGCATCGGAAGAATGGCAGTCCACTCCTCATACTGCTCTTCGCCTTCTTCTCCCATCATCTGGTACTCATGTGAGTTCGTGGCTTCCTGCACCTGAGCGTAATACCATTTATCGGGCGTATTATCCGACCAGATGATCATATCCGGATGGAGATGATCTTTGTCCGGCTTGCGGCCAAGAACACGGTTTGTAAGAGTCATCGCCTCGGCGCGGGTGATATACTCATTCGGGCCGAAGGTGCCGTCAGGACGGCCGTTAATGAAGCCGTAAAGAGCGGCTGTGTTGATGTTCTCACGCGCCCAGTGATCCGCAATATCCGGGAACATGTCACGATCGGATGCAACCGCATCGAAAAAGCGTACGAACATAGTCGCATACTCCGCACGGGTTATAGGATCTCTCGGGCCGAATGTACCGTCGGGACGGCCGTTCAGGATGCCTGCATTGGCAAGAGTCGAAATGGCGTTATTGAACCAGTCTGTGCTCTGGACGTCGCTGAACGAGTTGGTCATCGACCAGTACTGCGCGCGGCTCTCGTCCGTCAACAGACGGAAGAGTATAGTCGCAGTCTCCGCACGGGAGATATTGTCCTCCGGCCTGACTTCGCCGCCGGGAATACCGATGATATAACCGAAATGGTCTTCGGTATTGAGCTCGGGAGCCGGCGGATAGAGCGGGTCTTCGGGCTCATCTCCACCGCCTCCGCCGGGAGTCGGCGTCGGGGTCGGAGTGGGCTGCGGCGTGACGTCGTCGACCTTGGCATAGAATACCCAGTCGATCTCGGCGTCGAGCCCCGCTATCTCGTTGCCCGCGAGCAGGTCGATCGCAAGCGCAAGCTGCAGATCCTTCGTTTCGTTGCCATTGAACTCACCGAGCTCAACGGGCGTCTCCCCGTCAAGATAACCCGTCCTCGCTACGCCGTCGGGGAAGCCCGTGACGGTCAGAGTCGGAGGATAAGGATTAGCGGTATCGAAAAGGGCGTTGAAGTCTCTCGTTGCGTTTTCCGCGCGGACCCACATCGTGACCTTCTTGTTCGTCGCTCCGGTCACCTTGACCTTCACGTTCCAGCTGAAGCTGTCGCCTGGCATAGCGCCCCTGATTTGGAAAAGATCAGGGTACGGGTCGTCGGCAGTCGCCGTTGGGGACTCCTCGACGCCGTAAACGACATTTTCGAAGGAGAACCTTGCATCATCGGCGACTCCGTCGGCCGCGTTGAACACGACTGTCGGGATATTGTCGTCGCCGAGGGCGTAAAACAGGCCGCTCGAAAGCGCGACGACGGCGATAACGGCAACGGCAATGAGGAGAATTCTCTTGATCTTACTCATATCAAGCGCCTCCCTTCGCTATCTGGAACGCCTGCTGAGCGGACGTCGCATCCATGCCGTCGGCCTGAATGGCCTCGGCGAGGACCGTCACGAGGATACCGTCAAGAGGAACGGGGCCGGTAAAGATCCCTCCGGTCGAAACGCCGGGCTCAACAGCGGTGCCGTAGTAATAGAACCCGTCGCTTCCCTTCGTCCAACCGGAACCGGCAAGGTACTCCGAAAGATCAGCGTTGCCCGTCAAATAACCTTCGGCATTTACCGCGTTGCCGGTCACGGAGACACGGATGAACGCAGGCACATTGCCCGTATTCTTGACGGCGGCGCTCGATATGGCGTCGGCCGAATCCGTCCTGACAACCTCGCAGGAAACCTCGCCCGGGATGAACGTATTCGTCACGGGCGTCGTCTCAGCCTGCAGGTACGCGACCGTCCCGCCGACGGCGAGCGCGATAAGGAGGGCCGCCGCGACAATAAGCGTTATCGCTTTCTTGGAAATTCTTATCTTCAAGATACGTCCCTCCTTTCTCAGTTACTCGGAACAGCGAGCGCGGGCTTG
>JAEFAK010000192.1 GCA_016287555.1 Oscillospiraceae bacterium | reverse complement strand
ATAGGGTCATCTCGGAATAGGCAAGAAGCTGGGAGGCGGCGGCGGTCCTGCTTCCCTTTCTCTTGGCGCCGTTGGCAGTAACGGTCATCTTCCCGTCGGTATCGGTGAGTACGGTCAGTATCCTGCTGCTCTCTTTATACGGCACCTCGCGCAGAACCAGACCGCGGACTGTCTTGACCATATCAGTCTTCCTTGCGGAACCCGAGGTCATTGAGGAAAGCAGGCCTGTCGCGCCAGTTCTCCTTGACCTTGACCCAGGTCTGCAGATAGACCTTGTAGCCCATGTACCTTTCTATGTCTTTTCTCGATAGCTCGCCTATCTTTCTGAGCATCGAGCCGTTCTTGCCTATTATGATGCTCTTGTGGCTGGCTTTCTCGCAGTATATGTTCACTTCCACGTCGATGATGTCGTTGTCCCGCTGGGAAAAGCGCGTGACCTCCACGGCGGTGCCGTGAGGTATCTCGTGCTCGAGGCAGCGCAGCATCTTCTCCCGGATGAGTTCGGCGATGATCTGGCTGTCGGACTGATCCGTAACCATATCCTCGGGGAAAAGTGCGTGCCCTTCGGCGGCATATCCTTCGAGCACCGAGAGCAGTTCGTCCGTTCCCTCGCCGTCTCTTGCGGAGATAGGGATGATATGGTCGAAAGCGTATGCCTCGGAATATGCGGCTATGACGGCGAGAAGGTCTTCCTTTTTAACGGAGTCGATCTTGTTTATGGCAAGTACGACCGGTACCCCCGCCGCCCTGAAGCTCTTTATGAGTTCTTCCTCCTGCGGTCCCACCGACGGGACCGGCTCGACCATGAAGAGGATGGCGTCCGAACCGGATATGGAGCCGCGCACGACGTTCACCATATATTCCCCGAGCTTGTTGCGCGGCTTGTGGAATCCCGGCGTGTCGACGAACACGAGCTGCGTGTCGTCCCTGTTGACGACGGCGTAGATCCTGCTGCGTGTGGTCTGCGGCTTGTTGGTCACAATGGCGATCTTTTCGCCGACGAGAGTGTTGGCGAGCGTGGACTTTCCAACGTTCGGCCTGCCGGCTATGGTTATGAGCGCGCACTTAGTTATCTCCATCTGTTCTCTCCTTGGCATATCCCATGCCCAGCAGGTCCATCACGGTCTCTTCCCTGCTCCGCATCAGTCTTTTGTCCTCGCCCTCGTCGACGTGGTCATAGCCGAGCAGGTGGAGCGAGCTGTGTACAGCGAGATAGCTTATCTCGCGCGTGAATCCGTTTCCGTATTCGGCTCCCTGCGCCTCGCAGCGCGGAAGGGAGATGACCATATCCCCGAGCATGACCGCGCCGGTATCCATATCGACATCGCACGCGTCCGCGTCGAAACGTCCGGGCACCAGTTCGTTCACCGGAAACGACAGCACGTCGGTCTCCCTGTCTATATCCCGCTGCGACAGGTTGACCTCCCGTATGCCCTCGTCGTCCGTGAACACCACCTCGACCTCGTAGGGCACCTCCACGCCTTCGGCACGCATTGCCGCGCGTATCGCCTTTCTGACGGCGCGTTCCGCTCCGGGATGTCCGAGGCCCTTTTTTTCTCTCGTTATCCTGATATCCTTCATAGCAGCGGACCGTCACCTTTTGTTCCTGACAGGCTTCGGCTGCTGCGCGGGTTTTTCGAATCTCTCATAGGCTTCGATTATCTTCTGCACGAGCACGTGGCGGACAACATCCGCGCCTGTCAGCTTGTGTATGGCTATGTCCTCGACGCCGGAAAGCACCCTGACCGCCTCTTTGAGGCCGCTCACCTTGTCCGCGGGAAGGTCTATCTGCGTGACGTCGCCCGTTATGACGATCTTCGAGCCGAAGCCCAGACGCGTCAGGAACATTTTCATCTGCTCCCTTGAGGTGTTCTGCGCCTCGTCGAGGATGATGAAGCTGTCGTCGAGTGTGCGTCCGCGCATGTATGCCAGCGGCGCCACCTCGATATTCCCGCGTTCCAGATACTTGTTGTACGTCTCGGGTCCGAGCATGTCGAACAGAGCGTCGTAGAGCGGACGCAGATACGGGTCGACCTTGCTCTGCAGGTCTCCCGGAAGGAATCCGAGCCGTTCGCCCGCTTCGACCGCCGGCCGGGTCAGGATTATCCTGTTGACCTTTTTCGCGCGGAAAGCCGTGACGGCGCAGGCGACCGCCAGATAGGTCTTTCCCGTTCCGGCGGGGCCCACGGCTATCGTGACCGTGTTTTTGTTTATCGCGTCGACATATTCCTTCTGTCCTATGGTCTTGGCCTTTATGGGTTTTCCCTTTGCCGTTATGCACACCACGTCTTCAGCGAGTTCGCCGATCTTGTCGGCGAGGCCTTCGCGGACAAGGCGCAGTATGTACCTTACTTTCTGCGAATCTATGGTTTCTCCGCGCGAGGCGAGCGTCATCAGTCCGTCTATCGCCTCTTCGGCAAGCATGACGGATTCCGGTTCTCCGGAGATGCGTATCTCCGAATCGCGGTCGGTTACCGATACCTCGAGTTCGCTCTCTATGAGCCTGAGGTTCTCGTCGAACGAGCCGAATACGTTGATGATGTTCTCCATTCTGTCGGCGCTGACCGATCTCTCTATCATTCTGCGGGTTCTTCCTCTCGTGTGTTTTATGTGCGCAGCCGGGCAGGCCAGTACGCTTTCCCCGGACACTTTCCGTTTAGTCAATAATATCACACATTGTGTCCGGAATTCTACTGTATTTCCATTATTTTTCCCGGGGTATCCGGCGTGGCTCCGCGGTGTCCCGCACATGCCGTTAATCTTGTTGAAACACGGCTTCGTTCAGTGTATAATGATGTAAAAATACTGAAAGAGAGGCCGTATCTATGCTGTTTCGGAAAAAGGTCGAGAGTGCGTGCGTCTACTGTCTGCACGCGACAGTGCTCGACGGGGAGAACGCCGTATGCAGGAAGCACGGCGTGGTTGATCTTTGGGGGAAATGCGCCTCTTTCAAGTACGACCCTCTAAAGAGGGAGCCGGAAAACGACGCCGGAGGAATAAGTTCGGACTTCGACGAGTCCGATTTCGAGATCTGACGGCAACGCGCATTTTTCTATTGCAAAGAGCCCGCGGAAATGCTATTATTAAAGTTAAATATTCTATATGACCTAATAAATAATTATTCGCACGATTGGAGTGATGTCCTTTTATGGACGACGCAATACCCCGAAGTATTCTGGTCATAGTCCTCATAATCCTCGGCGGCTTTTTTTCCGGCGCCGAGACCGCTTATTCCTACTGCAACAAGATCCGCATGAAGAAGAGAGCCGACGACGGAGACAGACGCGCAGCGCGGGTTGAAAAAATACTCGACAGATTTGATAATCTTCTCACTACGCTCCTTATCGGGACCAACGTCTGCCACGTCTTCGCATCGGCTGCCGCCGCGCTTTTATTCGTCGCCATAATGGGCACGACGGGCGCCGTCGTCTCGACCGTCATAATGACGCTTCTCATTTTTCTTTTCTCCGAGACG
>JAEFAK010000191.1 GCA_016287555.1 Oscillospiraceae bacterium | reverse complement strand
TCGACAACGCCGACCTTCTCACGGACAGCGAGGAGCAGCTTCTCTCCGAGCGTATCTCCGGACTCATGAACGAGTATTATTTCGATATCGTCATTCTTACGGAAAACAGCATCGGTGGATACTCGCCGGAACAGTACGCTCAGAGCTACTACGCCTCCAATGAGTATGGCTGCGGCGATACTTATGACGGTTCCATGTTCCTCATCAGCATGGCTGAAAGAGATTACTATATCCTCAACGACGGCCTCGGGACGGATATAATCTCCTCGCGCGACGTAAGGAATATGGGCGATACAGTCGCCCCGTATCTTTCCGCCGGCAGGTATTACGACGGTTTTTCCAAGTATATAGACATGCTTGAGGATGAACTATACCAGAATAAGCTCCATCCTGCGAAAAAGCGCTTCATGTCCGAAAGTCAGGTAATGATGTTCGTCATTATATCAATAATAGGCGTCGTCATTGCGCTGATCGTGGTTTCCGTCATGAAAAAGAAGATGAAGACTCATCAGATAGCGCTCGAGGCCAACGACTATATCCGCAGGGGAAGCCTCCAGATGAACAATACGGAGGAAACGTTCCTTTACAGCCAGGTCTCCAAGGTCCCCAGAGCGACCGAGTCCTCCTCGTCGCGCGGCAGCGGAGGCTTCAGCTCCGGAGGGCACAATTTCAGCGGCGGCGGCGGAAAATTCTGAATCGTAAGCTCAAAAATCTGATATATATTTTATACTAGGAGGATAAGCATTATGGGACTTCTTAAAGCAGGTATAGGCGCTCTCAGCGGCGTCCTTGCCGACCAGTGGAGAGAATACTTCTATTGCGAAGCTATTCCCGTCGAGATCCTTGTGACCAAGGGCCAGAAGCGCACTTCCGGCAGGTCTTCCAACACCAAGGGAGAAGAGAACATCATATCCAACGGCTCCATCATCGCCGTCAACGACGGACAGTGCATGCTCATCGTCGAGCAGGGCAAGGTCGTCGACCTCTGCGCCGAGCCCGGCGAGTACGTCTACGATATGTCCACCGAGCCTTCCATATTCTACGGCAAGCTCGGCGAGAACCTTGTCGCGACGCTTAAGGCCATCGGCCGCCGTTTCACCTTCGGCGGTGATACCGGCAAGGACCAGAGAGTATACTACGTCAACACGAAGGAACTCATCGGCAACAAATACGGCACTCCCAGCCCCGTTCCTTTCCGCGTAGTCGATCAGAATATCGGACTCGACATCGATATTGCCATCCGCTGCTTCGGCGAGTACAGCTATCGCATAGTCAACCCGATACTTTTCTACACCAACGTCTCCGGCAACGTCTCTGACAGATACACCCGCGACCAGATCGACGGCCAGCTCAAGAGCGAGCTTCTCACCGCTCTGCAGCCCGCCTTCGCGAAGATCAGCGAGATGGGCATCAGATACAGCGCTCTGCCCGGCCACACCACCGAGCTTGCCGACGTTCTCAACGACGTCCTCAGCGAGAAGTGGGGCGAGCTCCGCGGCATTGAGATAGTCAGCTTCGGCGTATCCTCCGTCAAGGCTTCCGAGGAAGACGAAGCCATGATCAAGGAGCTGCAGCGCAACGCCGCTCTCCGCAATCCGACCATGGCCGCCGCGCACCTTGTCGGCGCTCAGGCTGCCGCGATGCAGTCCGCCGCCGCCAACGAGTCCGCCGGACCCGCCATGGCGTTCATGGGCCTCAATATGGCCGGAAATGCCGGCGGCGCCAACGCCTCCCAGCTCTTTGCGATGGGTCAGCAGGCTCCCGCGGCCGCTCCCGCTGCTCCCGCGGCTCCCGCCGCCCCTGTCGCCGGCTGGACCTGCAAGTGCGGCGCGACCGGCAATACCGGAAAGTTCTGCGCCGAGTGCGGCTCTCCGAAGCCCGCCGATGAGAACGGCTGGACCTGCAAGTGCGGCGCCGTGAACAAGGGCAAGTTCTGCTCCGAATGCGGCTCTCCGAAGCCCGCCGGCACCCCCAAGTATAAGTGCGACAAGTGCGGATGGGAGCCTGAGGATCCTGCCAATCCGCCGAAGTTCTGCCCTGAGTGCGGCGACCCGTTCAACGACGGCGATATCCAGTAATCCACTATTTCTAATCCTGTTCGACAGGGGTCTCATCCCTGCTGCGGAGGTGCTTGATAAATGAAAAAAAGAAGATTTGCGGCGATCTGCCTTGCCGTGCTGCTTTTGGTCACCTTGTTCGCCGGATGCTATACTCTCGGTGAAAGAAAGCCCATCGCTACGATAACCTTCTCCAACGGCAAAGAGGTGCAGATCCGCCTTTATCCGGATAAGGCGCCGAATACCGTTAACAACTTCATTTATCTGGCTAATTCCGGATTCTATGATAAGTCTCCTGTCCACAGGATCAAGGAGTATTTCGTCGTGCAGATGGGAAGGCCGGGCGCCGATCCTTCCGCTATGAATGCCGGATACACCATTACCGGCGAATTCTCGAACAACGGATTCTCAAAGAACGACCTTGAATTCGAAGAAGGCACCGTCGGCATGGCCAGGATCGCCGCGGCAGGGGAGGACAAAGCTAGCGGGAACTATGATTCGGCGAGCTGTGAGTTTTTCATCTGCCTCGGATACAAGCCTTCGATGAACGGCGATTATGCCGCTTTCGGCAAGGTCATCAGAGGTTATAAGGACGTCGAGAAGATCTCCAAAATGGACGTTGACGCCAACGATTATCCGAGAGACGAGATCTATATCGAGACATGCCGTGTCGAGACCTTCGGAAAGAATTATCCGGAGCCCAAGAAGCTGCCTGTTGAAGGTTAAAAATGAAGAGGGAGCCTTTCGAGATTCGAAAGGCTCCGCTCTTTAATTGCGATTATTATCGATGATTTCGCCGAGCGCGTTGCTTAGCTTGACAAATTCGTCTATACCGAGCGTCTCGCCCCTTGCGAGAGCATTTATTCCGAGACCGGACAGCAGGGAAGAGAGCTCCTCCTTGCCTGCGTTGAAAGAAGAATTCAGGCAGTTTACGAGCGTTTTTCGTCTTTGAGCGAAAGCGGCGCGAACGATCCTGAAGAAAAGCTTCTCGTCCCGCAAACCGGCAGGCCTGCCGCAGGCAGCGAGAGAAATGACCGTAGAGGTGACTTTCGGCTGAGGCATGAAGCACCCGGGAGGAACGTCAAAAAGCGTCTTTGGGCGGCTGTAGAAGCGTGAAAAGACCGTAAATGATCCATACTCGGGCGTGCCCGGATCGGCGCAGATCCGCTGGGCGACTTCCTTCTGGATCATAACTATTATCTCTGAGAAGACGTCGCAGGAAAGCAATGCGGTCAATACGGGCGTCGTGACGTTGTACGGAAGATTCGCGCATACTATTCTGCGTTTTTCGGGCCTTTCAAGAGACCATTTCACGTAATCGAAATCCAGCGCGTCGCCGTTTATCACAGATACGTTTTCAAGCTCTCCAAGAGTCTCGGAGAGAAGGGGAATGAGCTTCTTGTCGAGCTCGATCGCAGTTACGGAACCGGCCGTTTTAGCCAACTCCTTTGTGAGC
>JAEFAK010000190.1 GCA_016287555.1 Oscillospiraceae bacterium | reverse complement strand
TCGCCGCCGAAGTAGCCGAAGCGCTCCATGATTATGACCTTTTCCGCGCCCGCGCGGGCCGCCGCGAGAGCCGCCGCGTGACCTGCCGAGCCGCCGCCGACCACGAGCACGTCGCATTCGTCGTATACGGGCAGGGAGCGCGCCTGTTCGAGATATTCCTTCTGCATAAATACACCTTTCCTTCCTGAAACAAGATTGTGATGACAGATACTGTCAAGCTTTACTGAGCCAATCATACCATACGGGCGCGGCCGATTCAATAGCGGCTCCCGCGCGGGGAGGCGGGATTATTACCCTTATATTACAAAAACTGCCCCGTCATTGACCTGCGGCGGCGAGGGTGATATATTCTCAGTATAAGAAGTCTGCCCAGGCAGGCGGAAAGGAAGCTCTACCCGTGATCAACAACGCCGAGTGATAACTTAATAAGGGCGCATGGAGCAGGCGGGCGCGCAGCCCGTCCGGTCAGCCGCGCCGTTTTCGAGTAACTTTCGGATAGTGGGAGCCGCAGGACGCAGCCACAGACGGGAGCTGCTTCGCTGCGGTATTTTTTATGCCCGTTTTTTGCTATAAAAACATGGCGCCGCAGTCCGGACAAAAAACAAAGGAGAACAAAATGAAGCTTATAGATATAACCAAGGACAACTGGTGGGACGTCCTCTGCCTGACGACGAACGAGACGATAACCGTCAAGGGCAGCGGCGAGCCCTACGAAGCGAAGGGGATGCCCTCGCTCTGCGAGGAGTTCGTCGCCTCGAACGCCCTCTCGATAGTCGAGTCCGTCTATGAAAAGGGCTGGACGATAAAGGCTCTCGAGCACGAGGGCGAGCTCGTCGGCTTCACGATGTACGGCCGCGAGGAGGACGACGACGAGGAGGAAGACGAGGAGAAGGTCCCAGAGATATGCCGCCTCATGATAGACCGCAGATTCCAGAACAGGGGCCTCGGCACGCAGGCGCTCAGGATGATCGTCGACGAGGTCAGGGCGAGCCGCAGCTGCTCCGCCGTCATCCTCTCGACGGACCCGGAGAACGCGCGCGGACTACACGTCTACCACAAGCTCGGCTTTAAGGAGACCGGCGAGATGGACGGCGACGAGGCGATACTCCGCCTCGAGCTCGGCGCGCCGGAGGCGGAAAAGCCCGCCGACACGGGCGTATACGAGCTCGCCGACACGGAGAAGGCGCGCCCGCTCTTTGAAAAATGGGAGGCGCTCGACACGGGCGTCCTCTCGTGCCTGGACAAGGTCATGGGGAAGATATACGTGACCGACCGCGAGGCGCCGAAGTCCGCGATGGCCGTCTGCGCCGACTTCGTCTTCGTCGCGGGCGAGCCCGACCTGAAGCTGCTGCAGAATAAGCCCGGCGAGTGGAAGCTCGTCATCCCTGAAAACGAGGCGTGGGCGAAGCTCATCGAGGACAATTTCCCCGCCTACAAGCGCGTGCGCTACGCCATGCGCAAGGACAATACCTTCGACCGCGAGAAGCTCGAGGGCTTCGTGCGCGCGCTGCCGGAGGGCTGCGAGCTGCGCCGCTTCGACGAGGAGATATACGATATCTGCAAAAACGACGAGGAATACGAGGACTGCGTCGCCAATTTCGGCTCGAAGGCGAAGTTCCTCGAGCTCGGGCGCGGCTGGGCCGTCATGAAGGACGGCAAGTTCGTCGGCGCCGCCTCGTCCTACTCGCGCTACGGCGGCGGCATCGACATAGAGATCGGCATCAACAAGGACGAGCGCAATAAGGGGCTCGGCTCCGCCGTCGCCGCGAAGCTGATACTCTCCTGCCTCGACGAGGGGCTCTACCCCGCGTGGGACGCGGCGTGCAGGCTCTCCGTCCGGCTCGCGGAAAAGCTCGGCTACGTATTCAGCCACGAATACGCCGCCTACGTGATCGAGTGAGACTCTCCCGCGCAGGCGGGAAAAAGGACGTGAATTAAATGACGATAGACGGATTTGAGGTCAGGCCGCTCGAGGAGGGCGACGAGGACCTTCTGGAAAAGTACGTGAGCGAATTCGCCGACTCCATGGCTCCCGCGGAGCCGCGCACGGAAAACGAGAGGCTCGTGTTCCGTGCCTCCGACGCCGAGGGGAACATAGCGGGCGGGTGCATCCTCCTTATCCGAAGCTGGGGGCGCGCCGTCCTGAATGCGCTCTGGGTCGACGGCAGACACCGCGGCCGGGGCCTCGGCTCCATGCTCATCCGCGAGGCCGAGCGCGCCGCGCGCGGGAAGGGCTGCTACGTCCTCTGCCTCGGCACGCTGGACTTCATGGCGAGGCCGCTCTATGAAAAGCACGGCTTCGAGCTCTTCTCCCTGACGAAGGACTGCCCGCGCGGGCACGAGGCCTACTCCCTCGCGAAGCGGCTCGACCGTCCCGCGCCGGACTACGTCCCGACGCACAACGACGCCCCGGCGCTCTTTGAGATAACGCCCGGCTCCGAGGAGGACCGCAAGGCCGTCGGCGACGGCCTCGAGGCCTACTGTGAGCCCTACGCGCACGATTCGCACGACGATATCGACGTCGGCAGGAAGCTCGTCGACGCGGACGGGAGGATGATCGCGGGCGTCTCCGCGCAGGTGAGCGGCTGGGACGCGCTCGAGGTCGATCTCGTCTGGGTAGACGGGGCGTACCGCGGGCGCGGGCTCGCTTCGCGCCTCCTGCGCGAGGTAGAGCGCGAGGCGAAGGAGAAGGCGGCGTACGTGGCGCTGAGCGACTGCGTCGACTGGACCCTCGGCTTCTTCCGGAAGCAGGGCTACGCCCCCTGCGGGACCCTCCGGGACTACCCGAAGGGCCACGAGGCCTACGAGCTGGAAAAGAGACTTTGAAACAATTGTAAACCAAGGAGAAAACGACCGTGAATATTAAACTCATACCCGTGACCGACGACAACCGCGAGGCCGTCCTCGCCCTTTCCGTGAGGGAGGATCAGCCCTTCGTCGCGACGAACGAGTATTCTCTGAAGGAGGCCGAGGAGACCAACGCCGAGTATCCCGGCGTCGCGCGTCCCTTCGGCATATACGCCGACGACAGGCTGGTGGGCTTTTGCATGTTCGCCTTCGATCCCGAAGAAGAGGACGAGGACGACCGCTACTGGCTCTGGCGCTTTATGATCGATAAGTCCGAGCAGGGCAAGGGGTACGGCCAGGCCGCCCTGCAGGAGATCATCAAATACTTCAAAGACAATGGCGCCGACCGGCTCTTCCTGTCCACCGAGCCGGAGAACGAGCGGGGCCTGCACGTCTATCACAAAGCCGGCTTTAAGGAGACCGGCGTCGTCGTTTGCGGCGAGGCCGTGCTGATGCGCATGCTCAAAGGCCCCGCCCGGATCGTCAAGAATTTCTACGGCGTGGACGTGGATAAGGCCATGCGCATCAAGGGCAGAAAGGGCTACGGCGTCAGTATTGCCGTCCATGACGGAGACGGCGGTCTCATCACCTACTGCGCCGGCAGCGGACGATACGGCGAGGACTTCCCGGTGAACCCGGACATGCTGTTCCAGGCGGGCTCCGTCTCGAAGCCCATGTTCGCGCTGACCCTCCTGCGGTACGTGGACAAGGGGCTGATCGATCTTGACGCGGACATTTCGG
>JAEFAK010000189.1 GCA_016287555.1 Oscillospiraceae bacterium | reverse complement strand
TGCCCACGATGTGGTTGGGCAGGCAGCCGAACGGCTGCGCGCAGACTATGTTGACGGTGCCGTCGTGGATGAGCTCGAGCATCTCGGCCGTGAGGAGCCAGCCCTCGCCCATCTTGTTGCCCACGCCGAGGTAGTCCGCCGCGAGCTTTCTCAGGTGCTCGAAGTCGCCGGGGACGCGGAATCCCGCTCCGCCCACGGCGGCGAGCATCGCGTGCTGGCACTTTTCGACGTAGTCCTTCAGGCGGCGCACGACGAACTTTTTCAGCCCGCTTCCGCCGTAAAGATCGACGTCGGCCTCGCGGTTGAATATCTTGAAGATTACAAAGTCGGTAAGGCCGGGCACGACCGGCTCGGCACCCTCTCCGAGCAGCAGCTTCTCGAGCTCATTGTTGCCGAGGGGCGAATACTTGATGTATATCTCGCCAACGACGCCGACGCGCGGCTTTTTGATATCCAGGCGCTCTATCTTCGCGAAATCCGCCGCTATGAGCTCGCAGTTGGCCTTCATGGCCCTGAAGTTGAGGCTGCCGGGCTTAGAAAAGCCCTCGACGAGCCTGTTTTCCCATGCGCTGACGAGCGCGTCCGTCTCGCCGGCGTGCGCCTCGTATGGGCGGCACTGGTTGGCGAGCATGACGATGATGTCGCCGTACATGATGCAGTAGATGAAGCGTCTTATCAGGCGCAGATTGAGGCCGAATCCCGGGTTCTTCTCAAGACCGGAGAGGTTCAGCGAGACGACGGGGATATTCTCCAGCCCCGCCTTCTTCAGCGCCTTGCGCAGAAGGTGGATATAATTCGAGGCGCGGCAGCCGCCGCCCGTCTGCGTTATGAGCAGGCCGACCTTGTCCCTGTCGTACTTCCCGCTGTTGACGGCTTCTATGAGCTGGCCTATGACCAGGAGCGCCGGGTAGCAGGTGTCGTTGTGGACGTATTTAAGGCCGGTGTCGACTATGCCGCGGTGATTCGTCGTCAGCATCTCGCATTTATATCCCTCGCGGCGCAGCACCTCGGCCATCATGCCGAAGTGGACCGGGAGCATCTGCGGGATGAGCAGCGTGTATTCCTTCTTCATCTCTTTCGTGAAGAGGAGGCGTCCGTTGGAGTCGTATTCGAGCTTGGCCATCAGCCCTGCCTCCCTTCGCGGGATTCGCACGCGGCGAGCATGCTGCGCAGCCTTATCCTGACCGCGCCGAGATTGGATATGTCGTCTATCTTGATGGGCGTATAGAGCTTGCCCGCGCTCTCCATGATGTCGCGCACCTCGTCGGAGGTTATCGCGTCGGTGCCGCAGCCGAAGGAGATGAGCTGGATTAGCTCGGCGTCCTTCTGCAGTGCGGTCCAGCGCGCCGCGTCGTACATCCTCGCCTGATACGTCCACTGGTTGAGTATGTGGCGGGGAGCCTTCTGCACGAGGCCGTTCACGCCGTCCTCGCTTACGACGACCATGCCCAGGGAGCTTATGAGCTCGTCGATACCGTGGTTTATCTCCGGGTCGGCGTGGTACGGGCGGCCGGCAACGACGGCTATGCGTTTTCCGTTGGCGCGAGCGTAGTCTATATACTCCGCCGCCAGCGCTCGGACCCTGTCCTTATAGGCGCCGTAGGCCGCGTAGGCCTTCCGCACGGCGGCCTTCGTCTCCCCCGCGGGCACGCCCATCTTTTCAGCCATATAGGCCGCGAAGCGCTTTTCGAAGTCCTTCGGGCGGTGCAGGCCGACGTATATGTCGATATATCTGACCTTTTTGAGTTCCGTCACGTTCGCGCCGAGAAGCTCCGGATAGTAGGCGACGACGGGGCAGTTATAATTGTTGTCGCCCTTGCCCTCGTCAAAGTTATATGACATGCAGGGGTAGAAGATCGTCTCGACGCCCTCGTTTATGAGCGACAGGACGTGGCCGTGCATGAGCTTGGCGGGATAGCAGACCGTATCTGAGGGGATCGTGCTCTGGCCGAGCTTGAATAGCTCGCGCGAGGACACGGGGCTCAGCACGACCTCGAAGTTCAGCGAGGTGAAAAGCTCGAACCAGAACGGGAGGTTCTCGAACATATTCAGGCCCATCGGTATCCCGATGCGTCCGCGCTCGCCTGTGCCGGAGCCCTTGCCGCAGAGCTTCGCGAGCATCTCGCGTTTGGCCCTGTAAAGGTTCGGCAGCTCAGATTTTTCGCCGCCGAGCGGCTTTGAGCAGCGGTTGCCGGAGATATAGCGGCGGCCGCCGTCGAAGGTGTTTACGGTCAGGCTGCATCTGTTGGTGCAGCCGCGGCAGGTCGTCGGCTTTGCCGTGTGCGTGAAGGTTTTCAGTTCCTCCTGCGTGAGGACGGAGCTCTTTTCAGGATGCAGGTCGGAAACGTGCAGGGCCGCGCCGTAGGCGCCCATGAGGCCGGCTATTACGGGTCTCGTGACGTTGCGTCCCAGTTCCTTCTCAAAGCCGCGGAGCACCGCGTCGTTGAGGAACGTGCCGCCCTGAACGACGATCTTGTCGCCCGTCTCGTCGGAGTTGCGCAGTTTGATGACTTTATACAGCGCGTTCTTGATGACCGAATACGAAAGCCCGGCACTGATATCGCCGATGGAGGCGCCTTCTTTCTGCGCCTGCTTGACTTTCGAGTTCATGAAGACCGTGCAGCGCGTACCGAGATCTACGGGAGACTCGGAGAAGAGCGCTTCCTTGGCGAATGTCTTCGCATCCATGTTGACCGACTTCGCATAGGTCTCGATGAACGAGCCGCAGCCGGACGAACACGCTTCGTTGAGCATGATGTTGTAGATCGCGCCGTTCTTGATCTTCATGCACTTCATGTCCTGGCCGCCGATGTCCAGGATGAAGTCGACGCCGGGCAGGAATTCCTCCGCTCCTTTGTAGTGCGCCATGGTCTCGATCTCGTCTAGGTCCGCCTTGAACGCGGCCTTGATGAGGCCTTCGCCGTAGCCCGTGACGCAGGTGTTGGCGATGAAAGCGCCTTCCGGCATCTGCCGGTACAGCTCACGCATCATGACCATCGTGGCGTCGATCGGGTTGCCTTCATTGCTGCGGTAGAACGAGTAAAGCAGGTTCTTCTCATCGTCGATCAGGGCCGCCTTGGTGGTCGTGGAGCCCGCGTCGATGCCGAGGAAGCAGTCCCCACGGCACTCGGAGAGTTCTCCGCGCGGCAGCACGGCCAGCGCGTGCCTGGCGTTGAAGTCCTCCAGTTCTCCCTCGTCGGCGAACAGCGCCGGGAGCCGGGGCATCTCGAAGGTGATCTCCACGCCGCGGTCCAGCCGGTCGATCAGTTCGTCCAGCGCGACCGTTCTGCCCACGGCCTTTAGCGCCGCGCCGATGGCGGCGAAGAGATGCGAGTTCTCCGGGTCCACCGTAGTCTCGGGCGTGAGCCCCAGCGTGCGGACGAAGGCCTTTTTGAGCTCGGTCAGAAAATGCAGCGGCCCGCCCAGGAAGGCCACGCAGCCCCGGATCGGTTTCCCGCAGGCCAGCCCGGAGATGGTCTGGTTCACCACCGCCTGGAAAATGGACGCCGCCAGGTCCGCCCGCGCGGCGCCCTCGTTGATCAGTGGCTGGATGTCCGTTTTGGCAAACACGCCGCAGCGCGCGGCGATGGG
>JAEFAK010000188.1 GCA_016287555.1 Oscillospiraceae bacterium | reverse complement strand
ACCTGCTGCTGCAGGCGTATATCCCGGCGCTGAGCAAGTCGCTCGGCGTCTTCATCCCGCTCATCGTCGTCAACTGCATCATCATCGGCCGGGCCGAATCCTTCGCCTCTAAAAACGGCGTCGGCGCCTCCGCGCTCGACGGCATCTTCCAGGGCCTCGGCTATACGCTGGTGCTGATCGTGATGTGCATCATACGCGAGTTTCTCGGCAAGGGCACCTTCGGCGGCGGCCTCATAGACGCCGGCGAGGCGGGCGTCCGCTTCGTCACCGACGGCTCCGGCAGCGGGCTGCGCATCTTCCCCGCGCAGTACGGCGCGCTGCTGATGGTCCTGCCCTTCGGCGGCTTTCTGACGCTCGGCGTCCTCATAGCTATAGTCCAGGCGATAACCAACAGAAAGCACAATCAGGAGATCCGCGCAGGCAAGCTCAGCGTCATAGCCGCGCTCGACGCGGCGCACGAGGAGGAGGGCGAAACCAATGAGTAAAGGTCTCGACTTCACCGCCATCCTCTCGATAGCGCTCGGCGCGATACTCATCGAGAACTTCATCCTCGTCAAGTTCCTCGGCATCTGCCCCTTCATGGGCGTCTCCAAGAAGATGGACACGGCGATCGGCATGGGCTTCGCGGTCATCTTCGTCATGGGTCTGGCGAGCGCGATATGCTGGATAGTCAACAAGTACCTTCTCGTCGCGCTTCATCTGGAATACATGCAGACGCTGGCCTATATCCTCGTCATCGCGGCGCTGGTCCAGCTCGTCGAGATGTTCCTGCGCAAGAGCGTCCCCTCGCTCTATACGGCGCTGGGCATCTATCTCCCGCTCATCACGACCAACTGCGCCGTGCTGGGCGTGGCGCTGCTCAACACGCAAAACGGCTACGGCTTCATCGAGTCCGTCGTATACGGCATCACGGGCGGCGTGGGCTTCCTCATGGCGATAGTTCTCTTCGCCAGCGTGCGCGAGCGCAATCAGTACGCCGACTATCCCAAGGCTTTCGAGGGCTTCCCCATCGCCCTTATCTCCGCAGGCCTCATAGCCCTTGCGTTCATGGGCTTTTCCGGCCTGAAGGTCTTTTGAGAGGAGGGGCTGAGACATGAATCCGGGAATCACCAATATCCTCTACGCGCTCGGCGTGCTCGGCGTGCTCGGAGCTCTCTTCGGGCTGCTGCTCGGCATCGCCTCGCGCATATTCCACGTCGACGTGGACGAGCGCATCGAAAAGATAACCGAGGCCCTGCCCGGGGCAAACTGCGGCGGCTGCGGCTACGCGGGCTGCTCGGGCTACGCCGAGGCCATAGTCAAGGACGGCGCAGCGACAAACCTCTGCACCTCCGGCGGGCAGAAGGCAGCGAAGGCCATAGCCGGCATCATGGGCGTCGAGGCGGCCGAGGTCGTCCCGATGATAGCCTTCGTCCATTGCTCCGGCGGCAACAACGCCGACAAGAAATATCAGTACACGGGCCTGACCGACTGCTTCTCCGTCTCCAACTCGACCGGCGGCGGCCCCCTCACCTGCAAATACGGCTGCCTGGGCTACGGCTCATGCGTCGCCGCCTGCAAATTCGACGCGATACACATCGTCAACGGCGTGGCCAAGGTCGACAGGAACAAGTGCACGGGCTGCTCGATGTGCGCAAGGACCTGCCCGAAGCATATCATAGAAATGGTCCCGGTGACGCAGCACATCCTCGTGCCGTGCCTCAACCAGGACAAGGGCGGCGTCATACGCAAGTTCTGCATGTCCGGCTGCATAGGCTGCCGCGCCTGCGAGCGCAACTGCCCCAACGGCGCGATCACCGTCGTCAACAACGTCGCGCACGTCGATACGACGAAGTGCAAGCACTGCATGACCTGCGTGCTCAACTGCCCGAGAAAACTCGTTAAGGACATCTGAAATGATATGTGAAAGCATCCTCGACGCGATAGGCTCCACGCCGCTGGTCCGGCTCCGCCGCACGGCGGGTCCCGATTCGGCGGAGATAATCGTCAAATTCGAGGCGCTCAACGTCGGCGGCTCGGTCAAGACGCGCACGGCGTACGGGATGATACTCGACGCCGAGAGGCGCGGCGTGCTGCGCCCCGACAGCGTCATCGTCGAGCCGACGAGCGGAAATCAGGGCGTGGGTCTGGCTCTCATCGCCGCGGTGCGCGGCTATGAGGCCGTGATAATCATGCCCGACAGCGTCTCCCCCGAGCGGCGCAAGCTCGTCGAGCTCTACGGCGCGCGTGTCGTCCTCGTGCACGACGCGGGGAATATAGGCGACGCCATCGACGAATGCCTGAAGACCGCCCTGCGCATGCGGGAGGCAGACCCGAGAGTCTGGATCCCGCAGCAGTTTACGAATCCCGCCAACCCGGACATCCAGCGCAGGACCACCGCGCGCGAGATCCTCGAGCAGGCGGAGGGAACGCGCATAGACGGCTTCTGCTCCGGCATAGGCACGGGCGGGACCCTCTCCGGCATAGGCGAGGTCCTGCGCGAGGCCAACCCCGACATCGTCATATGGGCCGTCGAGCCCAACAGGGCCGCGATCCTCTCCGGCGGCAGCATAGGCTCCCACCTGCAGATGGGCATAGGCGACGGGCTCATCCCCGCCAACCTCAATACGCGCATCTATAACGACACGTACGTCGTCACGGACGAGGACGCCATCGCGGCCGCGAAGGCGCTGGCGCGAAACGAGGGCCTCGCCTGCGGGATAACGGGCGGGTCGAACATGGTCGCGGCGATCGCGCTGGCCAAAAAGCTCGGCCCCGGCAGGACCGTCCTCACTCTCCTGCCCGACACGGCGGAAAGATACTATTCCACTCCCCTGTTCGATTAAATGAAAAGCCCCTCCTCCGAAAGCGCGGAAGAGGGGCTCTTTATTGATATGAGCGGTTTTTGCCGATAAGCTCAGACGATGAACTTGACCGTCGCCTTGCCGTCGAGGACGGTCACGCCGTCCTGGTTCTTGCAGTAGGCGTGGAAGTGCATGTTCTTCTTCTCGTAGTTGATGTCCGCTATCTCCATGGTCGCGGTTATGGTATCGCCGATATAGACCGGAGCGGCGAAGAAATACTCGCACTTGACGAAAATGGAGCCCTGCCCGGTAAACTGCGCGCCGGCGGCGCTCAGAAGGCCGACGCAGATCCCGCCGTGGGCGATGTTCTTCTTGAACATGGTCGTCTTGGCGTACTCATGGTCGAAATGCACGGGGTTCAGGTCGCCGGAGACCGCGCCGAACATGAGCACGTCCGCCTCGGTTATGGTCTTGGTGAAGGTGCCCTTCTGACCGACTTCGAATTCGGTTATGTACTTGAGCTCGTATGCCATATCTATACCTCTTTCTGTAAAGATTTCGGGACTGTGCAACAGGTCCTTGATACTGCAAACGGAGAAAACTCATGAACTCTCTGAAACATTGGAATCATAACGCCGCCTATTACAAGTGGATAAGCGCTCAGCTTCGGGGCTGCAGCACTGTCCTCGACGTCGGCTGCGGGGACGGGTCGCTCGCGAAGTATCTCAGCCGTCCCGGCAGGACCGTCCTCGGGATAGACCCTTCGGAGGACTGTAGCATGTCGGCGGAACGGGAGTTCTGCGAGGGCG
>JAEFAK010000187.1 GCA_016287555.1 Oscillospiraceae bacterium | reverse complement strand
GTTCGGCTGCCTGACCAACAACATAGTCGGAAAGGGGATGCTCCGCGCCCTCAAGGACGATTTCCAACAGAGAAACATAGTCGCCGTGGACTACGATCCCGGAGCCACGCGTATAAACCAGGAAAACAGGATAAAACTCATGCTGTCGAACGCTTCAGGCGGCCGCAGGCGCGCCGTGAAGGCAGAGGATGACCAAAATGCGTGACACGATATACATCAAAGGCGCGAGAACGAACAACCTCAAAAATATAGACCTCGAGATCCCGCGCGATAAGCTCGTCGTTTTCACGGGGCTGTCGGGGAGCGGGAAGTCCTCGCTGGCGTTCGATACGATCTATGCCGAGGGCCAGCGCCGCTACGTCGAGTCGCTCTCGTCCTATGCTAGGCAGTTCCTCGGCCAGATGGAAAAGCCCGACCTCGACTATATAGACGGTCTTTCTCCCGCCATATCAATAGACCAGAAGACCACCTCGAAAAACCCGCGCTCGACCGTCGGGACGGTAACGGAGATATACGACTATCTGCGGCTTCTCTGGGCGCGCGTGGGCGTTCCGCACTGCCCCAAGTGCGGCCGCGAGATAAAGAAGCAGACCGTCGACCAGATCGTCGACCAGACGATGAAGCTCGAGGAGGGGACGAGGATACAGGTCCTCGCGCCTGTCGTGCGCGCCAGAAAGGGCGAGTATGCCAAGGTCTTCGAGGACGCGCGCAAGAGCGGCTATGCCCGCGCGAGAGTCGACGGCATAACCTACGACCTGTACGAGGAGATAAAGCTCAATAAAAACACAAAGCACAGCATCGAGATAGTCGTCGACCGCCTCGTAATGAAGCCGGATATAATCCGGAGACTGACGGACAGCGTCGAGACGGCGCTCGCGCTTGCCAAGGGCATAGTCGTCGTCGACGTCGTCGGGGAGGAGCGGGAGCTCCTGTTCTCGCAGAACTACGCCTGCGAGGAGTGCGGCATATCTCTGGAGGAGCTCGCTCCGCGCACCTTTTCCTTCAACAATCCGTACGGCGCCTGCCCCGAGTGCGGCGGCATCGGGACGCAGCTCTCCGTCGATCCGGACCTCGTCATCCCCAATCCGTCGCTGTCTATCATGGAGGGCGCCATTTGCGCCTCAAACTGGGGCAACGTCAGAAACGACAGCATCTCCCGCATGTACTTCGAGGCGCTCGCAAAGCGCTATCATTTCAGCCTTAACGATCCCGTGCGCGACCTTCCGCCCGAGGCCGTGGACGCAATACTCTACGGCACCAAGGGAGAAAAGCTGACGCTGCGCTATGAGCGCGACCGCGGCGTGGGGACGCTCAACCAGCCCTTCGAGGGCATAGTGCGAAATCTCGAGCGACGCTACCGCGAGACGCAGAGCCCCGCCATGCGCGACGAGCTCGAGCAGTACATGAACGAGCACCCGTGCGAAAAATGCCATGGCCGCAGGCTCAAGGACGAAGTGCTCGCCGTTACCGTCGGCGGGCTGAACATAACCGAGTTCACCGACCTTCCCGTCAAGCAGGAACTCGATTTCATCGATTCCCTCAAGCTGGAGGGGCAGCAGGCAATGATAGCCGACCGCATTCTCAAGGAGATACGCGAGAGGCTCGGCTTCCTCTGCAGCGTCGGCCTTGAATATCTGACCCTCTCCCGCCGCGCAGGGACGCTCTCCGGCGGCGAGAGCCAGCGCATACGCCTGGCGACCCAGATAGGGAGCTCGCTCATGGGCGTACTGTATATACTCGACGAGCCGTCCATCGGCCTGCACCAGAGGGACAACGTCAAACTCCTCAATACGCTCAAAAGGCTGCGCGATCTCGGCAACTCGCTCATCGTCGTCGAGCACGACGAGGAGACGATGCTGGCCGCCGACCATATCGTCGATATCGGCCCCGGAGCCGGCGTCCACGGCGGCGAGGTCGTTGCCCAGGGCACGGCCGAGGAGATAATGAAAAACCCCGCGTCAATAACGGGCAAGTACCTCAGCGGCGAGCTGAGCATCCCGGTCCCGAAGAAGAGACGCAAGGGAAACGGCAGATTCCTGACGATACGCGGCGCCGCCGAGAATAACCTCAAGGATATCGACGTGACAGTTCCGCTCGGCGCGATGACCTGCGTGACGGGCGTATCCGGCAGCGGCAAGTCCTCGCTTGTCAACATGGTCATATATAAAGCCCTAGCCGCAGAGCTGAGCCGCATGAAGATAAAGCCCGGCAGATTCGCTTCCATCGAGGGCGTATCCAATCTCAATAAGGTCATCGACATAGACCAGTCGCCCATAGGGAGGACTCCGCGCTCCAATCCGGCGACGTATACGGGCGTCTTCAACGATATCCGCGAGGTCTTCGCCTCGACGCCCGACGCCCGCGCCAGAGGCTATACTCCCGGGCACTTCTCCTTCAACGTCAGGGGCGGCAGGTGCGAGGCCTGCTCCGGCGACGGACTTGTCAAGGTCGAGATGCACTTCCTGCCGGATATCTACGTGCCGTGCGACGTCTGCAAGGGAAAGCGCTATAACCGCGAGACGCTCGAGGTGCGGTACAAGGGCGCGAACATCTACGAGGTCCTCGACATGACGGTGGACGAGGCGCTGGAATTCTTCGAAAACATGCCGAAGATATACCAGAGACTCAAGGCGCTGTCCGACGTCGGCCTCGGCTATATAAAGCTCGGCCAGCCTTCAACGACGCTTTCCGGCGGCGAGGCGCAGCGCGTCAAGCTCGCGACGGAGCTTGCCCGCCAGGCGACGGGATCGACGCTCTACGTACTCGACGAGCCCACGACCGGCCTGCACTCGGACGACGTGCGAAAGCTTCTCAACGTCCTCGGAAAGCTCGTCGACGCGGGCAATACCGTTATGATAATCGAGCACAATCTCGACGTCATCAAGACGGCGGACTATATCATCGACCTCGGCCCCGAAGGCGGGGACAGGGGCGGCGAGATCGTGTGCTGCGGCACGCCCGAGGAGGTCGCCGCGGTACCGGAGAGCTATACCGGACAGTATCTGAAAAAAAGACTGGAGTAAACTCATGGAGTGGCTGACAGGCACAGACGCCTATATCTGGATCACGGAGACCTTCGCGGGGCGCACTCTCGCCACGTTCTTCGTCTCCATGATCCCTGTCGTCGAGCTCAGGGGAGCTATCCCGCTCGGCGTTGGCCTCGGCCTGCCGCCGTGGTACAGCATGCTCGTCGCCATAGTGGGGAACATGGTGCCCGTGCCGTTCGTCGTGCTTTTCATCCGCCGCGTATTCGAATGGATGAAGACAAAGAGCGAGCGGCTTGCGCGATGGGTGGATAAACGCGTCGAGAAGACGATGAAGCGCCGCAGGGTCGTCTATCACTCCGAGCTTCTCGGGCTTATACTGTTCGTCGCCGTGCCGCTTCCCGGAACGGGGGCGTGGACGGGGGGCCTGCTCGCGGCGCTGCTGAACGTGCGCCTGCGCAACGCCGTGCTCTGCATATTCGCAGGCGTCGTCATAGCGGCAGTTATAATAACCTCGCTCACTTACGGATTTCTCGGCATCTTCGGCTGACCTGCCGCCGCTCCGCCGCATAGGATATGCGGGAGGCGAAAAAGATGCGTTTCTGGTCTTGTTTTGC
>JAEFAK010000009.1 GCA_016287555.1 Oscillospiraceae bacterium | reverse complement strand
GCGCCCTGCTCCGCATAGACGGGGACGCCGGGCGCGCGGCCGCCCTGGAGGCCATGGCGCGCGAGGGCATGACCGCCGCGCGGGCGGAGAGCTACGTCGCCTCCCTCTGCGCGCCGAAAAAGCCGAAAAAGCCACGCGTCGTCGTGCGCGACGTGAGGCTCTTTTACAACACCGTCTCGCGCGGGGTCGAGCTGCTCCGCTCCGGCGGAGCGGACGCGACGGTCTCCCGCTCGGAGACGCCGGAGGCCATCGTCGTGACGGTCAGGATAGGAAAAAAGCGCGCCGAAGGCTCCCTTTGCGGGAGGCAGCTCCCGCAGAGCGGGTGAGCGGGCCGTCCTTGTCCCGCGGCGCCCTTATACACATTATATATTTCATATAATTCGACCATACTCCCCTGTCCTCGGGGGAGTATTTTTGTCTCATGTGGGAAAATCTCAAAAAATGGTCGATCACATACTTGACAAAGTCAGCAAAGCGTTTTATTATTAGGAAGCTAACAAATTATAGTGAGCCGTTTGATTATTCGTTTGCTAACAACTTTCAAAGGGGGCTTAGGTCGTGCAGCGTCTGACAGGTCTTATAATCTCTTCTCTGGACAACAGCATAAAGCGCGCTGTCGGCCGCAGGATGCACGTATTCGAGGAGCGCTTCGGCCTTACGCCGACGCAGAACTGGGTCCTCGCCTACATTAACGCCCGCAACGCCGAGAATACCGACGTCTTCCAGCGGGACATCGAGGCGCATTTCAACATCCAGCGCTCGACGGCGACGGGCATCCTTCAGCTCATGGAGAAAAACGGGCTCATATCGCGCGTATCGCTCGATTCCGACGCGCGCATGAAGCGCATAGTCGTTACGCCGAAGGGGCGCGAGGTCTGCGAGATGTCCCGCTCGGCGAAGGACGAGATGGAGGCGGAGCTCCTCAGCGGCATATCCCCCGAGGATCTGGCCGTCTTCCTGCGCGTATGCGAGACGATGGGCGAGAACGCGAACAACATCTGTTAATCATTTATCTTCTATATGGTAAGAGGTGGTTTCCGTTGACAAACGCTTTTAACGCCGCGCGCCGCCGGACCGAAAGGGCCGTGCGCGCAAAGAAGAAGGGAGGGACGTGACGCGATGAAACCGAGAAATCAGGGGCCGAAGCTCTGCATACTGTTTGCGTGCCTGATCGTCGCGGCGGCTCTCATCTTCTGCTGGATCAAATTCGCGTTCAGGCCATTCACGGCTCTGTTCTCCGGCATCTCCGCCGGCGCCCAGCTCGGCAACATCATCTTCGTCGTAGTCATCGCGGTCATAGCCGTGCTCGCGATAGTCATCGCGATAAGGAGCTGCCGCAGGTACAACGAGCGCACGGGCTCCGAGTCCATCCTCGGCAGCACGATGATAGGCCGTCTGGCGAGCTCCTTCCGCGAATACAAGAAGTACGTCTACCTGACCCCGCTGTGCGTCATCCTCGAATCCATCATGGATACGCTCATCCCCCTGCTGACGGGCATACTCATCGACCAGGGCATCAAGAACATGGATATGCCCTTCATCATCAGGATAGGCCTCGTCCTGCTGGGCTGCGCGGTCGTGAGCCTCGGGCTCGGCATGCTGACGGGCGTCTTCTCCGCGCGCTGCTCCGCCGGCTACGCGGCCAACCTGCGCCACGACCTCTTCTACAAGGCGCAGACCTACTCCTTCGCTAACATCGACAAATTCTCGACCGGCTCCATCGTGACGAGGCTGACGACCGACGTCGGCAACGTGCAGATGGCCTTCATGGCGGCCATACGTGTCGCCGTGCGCTGCCCGGTCATGCTCATCCTCGCGCTGATGATGAGCTTCTCGATAAACGCCGAGCTCAGCTACGTCTTCCTCGGCGCGATCCCCATCCTCGGCGTCGGCCTTTTCATCATAATGAAATACTCGCGCCCGGTCTTTAGAAAGGTCTTCAAGATGTTCGACCGCCTGAACACCACCGTTCAGGAGAACGTCCGCGGCGTGCGCGTTGTCAAGAGCTTCGTGCGTCAGGATTATGAGAAGGAGAAGTTCGGCAAGAACGTCGACGACATCTTCTACGGCTTCCGCAAGGCCGAGCGTATCCTCGCCTTCAACCGCCCGCTGATGCAGTTTTGCATGTACGGCAGCAAGCTGCTCGTCTGCTGGCTCGGCGCCCAGCTCATCATAGAGTCCGGCCAGACGGCCATGTCGACCGGCCAGCTCTCGGCGCTGCTGACCTACACTCTGCAGATACTCATGTCCCTCATGATGCTCTCGCAGATATTCGTCATGCTGACGATGTCCCGCGCCTCGATGGACCGTGTCGACGAGATGCTCCTCGAGGAGCCCACCATAACCGACCCCGAAGACCCCGTCACGGAGGTCAGGGACGGCTCCGTCTCCTTCAAGGACGTCGTCTTCGCCTACAGCAAGCACGGCGACAAGCCCGTCCTCGATCATGTCAACATCGACATAAAGAGCGGCGAGACGATTGGCATCATAGGCGGCACCGGCTCGAGCAAATCGAGCCTCGTTTCCCTCATCCCGCGCCTTTACGACGTCATCGGCGGCTCGGTCGAGGTCGGCGGAGTGGACGTGCGCGACTATGACATCGAGTCCCTGCGCGGCGCCGTCGCCATGGTCCTGCAGAAAAACGAGCTCTTCTCCGGCACGATACGCGAGAACCTCCTCTGGGGCAATCCGGACGCGACCGACGAGGAGATCCGCCACTGCTGCCACATCGCCGACGCAGACCGCTTCATCCTCGAGCGGCCCGACGGCTACGACACCTTCATCGAGCAGAGCGGCACGAACGTATCCGGTGGCCAGAAGCAGAGGATATGCATCGCGCGCGCCCTGCTGAAAAAGCCCAAGATACTCATCCTCGACGACTCCACCAGCGCCGTCGACACGGAGACGGACGCGAAGATCCGCGCAGGGCTGAAAAATTACATGCCCGAGACGACAAAGTTCATCATCGCCCAGCGCATCTCCTCCGTCCAGGATTCCGACAGGATCATCGTCCTCGACGAGGGCCGCGTGACGGCCTTCGGCACCCACGACGAGCTGATGAAGTCCAGCGACATATACAGAGAAGTCTACTGGTCCCAGCAGAAGGGAGGCGAGCGTCTTGAAGCGTAACTTCGCATATTCGCCCCCGGGCGGCGGGCGGCACGCCCCGCGCGGTCCCCGCGAGAAGATAACCATGAAGAGCGTCAAGACCCTCGGCCGCGTGCTGGGCATGCTCTTCAAGGAATACTGGTTCCTCCTGCTCATAGTCGGCATAACGACGGTCCTCTCCTCGCTTGCCAACACGCGCGGGTCCATGTTCCTCAAGGAGCTCGTCGACGACTACATAGAGCCCATGATAGGCAACGCCAGCGCCGAGGGCTACGCGAGGCTCCTGCGGGCCATCCTCTATATGGGCCTTATCTACCTCGTCGGCGTGGCGAGCACCTTCCTGCACAACTGGCTGATGATCTCCGTCGGCCAGGGCATGCTGCGCAAGGTCCGCGCCCGCGTCTTCAACAAGCTGCAGACCCTGCCGGTCAAGTACTTCGACCAGCACGGCTACGGCAACATCATGTCCCTGTTCACCAACGACGTCTCGACGCTGCGCCAGCTCATAAGCCAGTCCATCCCGCAGCTCGTGACGAGCATCGTGACGATAGTCATCGTCTTTACGAACATGCTCCGCCTCTCCGGCTGGCTGACGCTCGTCGTCTGCTTCTTCATAGCGCTGATGTTCATCTTCACGGCGCTGCTCGGCGGCAAGAGCGGCCGCTACTACATCAAGCAGCAGGCCTCCCTGGGCGAGCTCAACGGCTATATCGAGGAGACCATCAACGGCCAGAAGGTCGTCAAGGTCTTCTGCCATGAGGACAAGGCCAAGGCGGACTTCGACGAGAAGAACCAGGAGCTCCGCCGCAACGCGACGCGCGCGAACACCTTCGCCAACGTCGTCATGCCTCTCATGAACAACCTCGGCAACATCCAGTACGTCGTGCTGGCCGTCATCGGCGGCGCGCTCGCCGTTTCCGGCGTGGGCGGCATGACGATAGGCACGATCATCGCCTTCCTCCAGCTCTCGAGGAACTTCTCGATGCCCGTCTCGCAGGTCTCCGAGCAGGTCAACCACATCGTGCTCGCCATGGCCGGAGCCGACCGCCTCTTCCAGGTCATCGACGAGACGCCCGAGGACGACGAGGGCACGATCGATCTGGTCAACATCAAGAAGGACACGGGCGACGAGTTCGTCGAGTGCGAGGAGCACACCGGCGCCTGGGCGTGGAAGATCCCCGACGGCAACGGCGGCTTCACCTATAAGCGCCTGCTCGGCGACGTCATCCTGACCGACGTCGACTTCAGCTACGTCGAGGGCAAGCAGGTCCTCTTCGACGTCACCGTCGACGCCGAGCGCGGCGAGAAGGTCGCCTTCGTGGGCGCCACCGGCGCGGGCAAGACGACCATCACCAACCTCATAAACAGGTTCTACGATATCCAGGACGGCACCATAACCTACGACGGCATCGACATCAAGGCTATCAAGAAGAGCGCGCTGCGCCGCTCGCTGGGCATAGTGCTGCAGGACGTCAACCTCTTCACGGGCACCGTCCGCGACAACATCCGCTACGGCCGCCTCGACGCGACCGACGAGGAGATCGTCGCCGCGGCCAAGCTCGCCAACGCGCACGGCTTCATCGAGATGCTCCCCGAGGGGTACGACACCGTCCTCGAGGGCGACGGCTCCGGCCTGTCCCAGGGCCAGCGCCAGCTCATAGCGATAGCGCGCGCCGCCGTCGCCGATCCGCCCGTCATGATACTCGACGAGGCGACGAGCTCCATCGATACCCGCACCGAGACGATAGTCCAGCGCGGCATGGATCAGCTCATGCACGGCAGGACGGTCTTCGTCATCGCCCACAGGCTCTCGACGGTCATGAACTCCGACCTCATCATGGTCCTCGACCACGGCCACATCGTCGAGCAGGGCAACCACGACCAGCTCATCGAGCAGCAGGGCATCTACTACCGCCTCTATACCGGCGCCTTCCAGCTCGACTGACACCCCTCATACCAGCGAAACGGCACGGACTTTCGTCCGTGCCGTTTTTGCGTTTCGGGGAACTATCCCATGACTTTTTCGAATCTGAACATCTCGTCCGGGCCCTCGTCCTCCCCGGCGTCAAGCTCCGGCGTCTCCGGGCCGCGGTGGGCGGCGCAGAAGAACTCGACGGCGTGAAAGCCGCAGCGGTTGATGTAAAAATGGATGTTGCGCTTTTCAAAATAGGGCGTGCACGTCTCCCAGACGCGCGTCTCCGGGTACGTGCGCTCGACCGCGCGCCACGCGGCCTGCCCTATGCCGCGGCTGTGAGCGGCAGGGTCGACGAAGAGAAGCTCCAGCTCGCCGCGCCGCGTCTCGGGGTCGTATTTCACGACGAGACCGCCGGCGACCTCCCCGTCCAGCCGTATTCGGTAAGCCTCGCCGCCGTCGATGCAGCGCTCTATCGTCCCGCGGGAGATGATCTCCCCGTCCTCCCCGAAATGGTCGTCCCGCGGGCCGAATTCCTCCGCCGCGCCGAACCTGAAGGCGCGCTGATTATCCCGGATGAACCGCTCGCGGTCGTCTGCCTCCAGCGGCGTGAGCGTCACTCTGTTTTCGTCCATAATGACCTCCTTAAAATGAAAAAGCCGGAACGACGCGGCTTGAGCCGATCGTTCCGGGCGCACCCGGCATCTTATCCGACAGGCGGCCTGCAAAGCTCGCGCTTTACTATCCCCTACGCTGCGGCGTACTGTCCTCCGATGACCGATATTCCGTCCTTATGATAACGCGCAGGGCGCGGAAAAGCAAGCCCCGCCGTTCTTTTGCACGGGCGGCACGGACAAAGTCCCGTGCCGCCTTGTCGCGTTATTCCCCGTTTTCCTCTTTTTCGGGCTTTTTCCTGTTCAGCCCGACGGTGCGCTCGACGGGGAGGGAGAAGGCTATCCCCTGCCCGGCGGTGTCCAGCCCCGCCCCGTCATAGAGGGCGCGGAGCACCTTGTCCTTGATGTCCGCGGGGACGAGCAGCATCAGCAGCTCCTTTTCCGGCTGGATATGGATCTTGAACGCCTCCTCGGCCTCGCGTCCGGCCGTGCCGCGGCCCTTGAGGATGGTTCCCCCGGTCGCGCCGGCCTTGCGTGCGGCGTCCATGGCGGCGTCGGAAAAACCCGCGTTGACGATGCAGAATATGGCTTCGTATCTCGTATCCATCATGCTTCCTCCCCTTCGATAAGGCGGCGCTCGTTGCTCAAAAACCCGTAGCTCAGCTTGCCTATGACGCTGCTGAGCGGAACCGTAAAGGCGATGCCCGTCCCGCCGTTGACCGTCACGAAGCGCTCCTCCAGCGCGGCCTCGATCGCGTCGAGCTGCGAGGCGCGCACGACGGAGAATATGACGCTGCGGCGGCTGTCCTTAAGCCCGAGGAATTCTATCAGATCGCTGCGGGCGGTGCCGTCGCCGACGAAGCACATCTGGAGGTTTGCGTCAAAGGTCTGCTGCAGGAGATCGGAAAAGAAAGTCCCCTTGCCCTTGTTGACGACCGTTACGAGCAGCACGAGCCGCTCCGGCGCGAGGTTTCCCGTCATGAGCGTCCCTCCTCATAGTCGAAATAGATTATCTGCGCGTCGTCCGCGGATAGGATCTTGCGCATCTTCGACGCGGCCCTGGCCTTGCGCGTGACTATGGCGCGGAAGCCGAGGCTCTGTATCGTGATGAGCGGCGTCATCGCCACGAGCGCCACGACGCCGAAGGCGAAATCGAGGACGGCGTCCGCCCCGCGAAGGGAGACGCAGGCGCCTATGGCCATGGGCAGGATGAACGAGCTCGTCAGCGGGCCGCTGGCGACGCCGCCGGAGTCGAAGGCGATGGCCGTATATATCTTCGGGACGAAGAAGGAGAGCCCGAGGCTCAGAAGATAGCCGGGAATGAGATAGTAGAGCACGGAGAAGCCGTAGATAAGGCGAAGTATGGACAGGCCCAGCGAGACGCCCACGCCGACGGAGAGCGCGACGACCATCTGCCGCTTGGTGACGGTCCCTCCCGTGACCTCCTCGACCTGCTGATTGAGGACGTGGACGGCGGGCTCGGCGAGGACGACGAGCATGCCGATGACGAAGGCGAAGGCGAGCATGGCCTTGTCGCTGAAGGCCGTTATGAGCCTGCCGAGGCGGAAGCCCACCGGCATGAAGCCGACCGCCACGGCGACGAGGAAGACGACCAGCCCGACGAAGGCGAAGACGAGCCCCGCGCCTATCTGCAGCAGCTTTTTCCCCGGCAGCCGCAGCACGATCGCCTGAAGCAGCGCGAAGAAGGCGGCCATCAGCAGCAGGGACTTGCCGACGTCCCACGCGGTATCCTTTACGAGCTCCCAAAGCGCCGGGTCGAAGCCCGTCATGACGCTGTAATCCGGGAGCGGCCAGCTTATCTCGCCCCGCCCGGCAAAGAGCGAGAGCAGCAGCACCGCCAGCACCGGCCCGACGGAGCAGAGCGCGATGAGACCGAAGCTGTTCTCCTCGGCGCTGCGCCCGCCGAGCGTCTGGGCGATGCCGAGGCCGAGCGCCATGATGAAGGGGACGGTTATCGGCCCCGTCGTCACGCCGCCGGAATCGAAGGAGAGCGGAAGGAACGACTGCGCGCCGCCCGCGATGAGAAGCGCAGAAAACGCGAAAAGCAGCATATAGAAAAAGAGCAGCAGCGCCGTCAGGTCTGTCTTCCTGATCATGCGGATGACGGCGAGCACGAGAAACAGCCCGACACCCACGCCGACGCATATTATGAGCAGCGTCGGGCTTATGACGGCCCCGACCTGCCCCGCGAGAACGGAGAGGTCCGGCTCGGCGACGGTTATCAGCACGCCGAGAAGGAAGCTCACGAGCAGCAGCACGAGCAGGCGGCGGGACTTGGTCAGCCCCTCGCCCATATAGCGGCCCATGGGCGTCATGGCGATATCCGCGCCGACGTTGAAAAGGCCGATGCCTACTATGAGCAGCAGCGCGCTCACGGCGAAGACCGCGCGCTCGGTCCACGTAAGCGGGGCGAGCGGGGTAAAAGAGACGGCGAGGACCAGCGCGGCCACCGGCAGCACCGACAGCAGCGCCTCCCAGAGCTTGTATTTGAGCTTCTTTCTCATCTTCGTCTCCCCTGCCGCGCGGCGCGGCGCCTCCGGGCTTGCGGCCCGGCAGATAGTTCCGGTATTATACCATGCTTCGGATGACAATGCAATCGCCGCCGCTTGACGGACGGACGGCGACAAGTTAAAATTAAAAAAAGTACCGATCCGGAGGCGAGAGCATGAAAGACTTTCTTTCCGCGCCGCGGCTTGCCGAGCTCGTGCGCATCTGCACGGAGATGTACGCCCACGGCTGGGACGAGCGCAACGGCGGCAACGTATCCGTCCTGCTCGACGGGGCGGATATCGACGGATACATCGACACGAAAAACGTCCTGCGCGAGCTGCCGACGGGCTTTTCCGCGCCTTTGCCGGAGGGCAGTCTCTTCCTCGTCACGGGGACGGGCAAATACTTCCGCAACGTCCGCTACGACCCGGCGGACAGCCTCGGCGTCGTGCGCCTGACCGACGGCGGGAAGACGGCGCAGCTCCTCTGGGGCTTCACGGGCGGCGGGACGTTCACGAGCGAGTTTCCCGCCCACATGATGAGCCACGCCGCGCGTCTCTCCGTCGACGCGGAAAACCGCGTCGTCCTGCACTGCCACCCGGACGGCCTGCTCGCCATGACCTACGTCCACGACCTCGACGAGCGCGCCTTCACCCGCACGCTCTGGCAGATGGAGACGGAGTGCGTCATGGTCTTCCCGGAGGGCGTTAACGTCCTTCCCTGGATGCTCTGCGGCACGAACGAGATAGGCGAGGCCACGGCCGAGAAAATGAAGACGGCGCGCCTCGTCGTCTGGGCCCAGCACGGCATCTACGGCGCCGGCCGCAGCCTCGACGAGACCTTCGGCCTCATCGAGACGGCGGAGAAGGCCGCGGGGATCTTTTTGAAGATAGCACACCTGCCCTGGAAGCAGACGCTCAAGACGGAAGATCTGCGCCGGATAGCCGCGCACTACGGCGTCACCCCCCGCGCGGGGTATCTGGACTGACCGTCCGTCTGCTTGACATCGGGATCGCCCGGCGGGTATAAATGGGATATATTGAAAAACTGATCGGAGGAAATATATGATATACCGCGATTTCAAGGGCATGAAGCTCTCCAACCTCGGCATGGGCTGCATGCGCCTGCCCCACGCCGAGGGCGCCGTCAACGACGTCGACTTTGCCGCCGTCGCCGAGATGGCGAAATACTGCATCGAGCACGGCGTCAACTATTTCGACACCGCCTGGGGCTACCACGGCGGCAAGAGCGAGGTCGCCATCGGCGAGGCGCTCTCCGCCTTCCCGCGCGAGTCCTTCTATCTCGCGGACAAGTTCCCCGGCTACGACCTCGCCAACTTCCCGAAGGCGCGGGAGATATTCCCCGAGCAGCTCAGACGCTGCAAGGTCGAGTATTTCGATTTTTATTTCCTGCACAACGTCCTCGAGCTGAACATCGACTCCTACCTCGACCCGAAATTCGGCATCTATGACTATTTCATGGAGCAGAAGGAGGCCGGGCTCATCAAGCATCTCGGCTTCTCCGCCCACGGGGAGCTCCCCGTCCTGCGCCGCTTCCTCGAGGTCTACGGGAAGGACATGGAGTACTGCCAGCTCCAGCTCAACTTCCTCGACTGGGAGTTCCAGCACGGGCGAGAAAAGGTCGAGCTGCTGCGCGAATACGGCATCCCCGTCTGGGTCATGGAGCCGCTGCGCGGGGGCAAGCTCGCCTCCCTCGAGCCGGAGCACGGAGCGCGCCTTCGCGCCCTGCGCGACGAGAGCGACGCGGCCTGGGCCTTCCGCTTCCTGCAGGGCATACCCGACGTCAAGGTCATCCTCTCCGGCATGTCGAACATGGAGCAGCTCGTCGATAACGTCCGCATCTTCGAGACGGACGCGCCGCTCACCGAGGCGGAGAACGCGGAGCTCGCGAAGATAGCCGCCGAGATGCTCTCGAAGAAGACCCAGCCCTGCACCGGCTGCCGCTACTGCACCGAATACTGCCCGCAGGGCATCGACATCCCCCGCATGATAGAGCTCTACAACGAGCACGTCTTCACGGGCGGCGGCTGGATGGCGCCCTTCGCGCTGCGCACCGTCGAGGAAGGCAAGCGCCCCGCCGACTGCCTGCACTGCCGCAGCTGCGAGCAGGTCTGCCCGCAGGGGCTGAAGATCTCCGAGATCTTCGAAGACTTCACCGCAAAGCTGAAGGGATAAAAGCCCACCGATAAAAAACCCCGGCTCCGTCAGATCGACGGAGCCGGGTTTTTCGCTTTTTTCTGCGCTTTTATCTGTGGTAATCGAACCAGTCGCCCTTTATCATTGCCCAGGCGGAGTCGCACTTTTTCATGAGCTCGGCGTCGAGCTCGCCCTTTTCGACGAGAGCGGCGTTCTGCTCAAGCTGCTCGAGGCGGCTGACGCCGATTATCGGCGCGCTGACCTCCGGGACGGAGACGACCCAACGCACCGCGAGCTCCAGCAGGCTCATGCCCGCATCGGCGGCTATGTTCCCGAGCTCGTCCATGGCGTCGAAGTTGCGCTCCTTCCAATAGCGCATGCGGTAGCCCTTGTCGTCGGCCATGCGGGAGCCCGCGGCCGCGGCTTCGCGCGTGTGCTTGCCTGTCAGAAGGCCGCCCGCGAGCGGGTTGAACGGCGCGAGGCCTATCCCGTACCCGCGTATCATCGGCAGCAGCTCCTCGTCCGCGCCGCGGGTCAGCAGGTTATAGACGCTCTGCGTTATGACGGGCGGGACGCAGCCCATCGCGCGGGCCGTGTCGATGAAGCGCGCGATCTCCCATGCGGCGAAGTTGCTCACGCCCCAATAGCGTATCTTGCCCTGCCGCACGAGGATATCCATCGTCCCGATCATCTCCTCGGGCGGGGTCGTGTGGTCGGGGATATGGTAATAGTAAATGTCGATATGGTCTGTGCGGAGGCGGCGGAGGCTGTCCTCGACGGCGGCCATGACGTGGGCCCTGCCGAGGCCCATGCCGCCGGGGCCGAACCACGCGGGGCCGCCGACCTTGGTCGCTATGACGGCGTCGCGCCTTCTGCCCTCGAGCGCCTCGCCGACGAGCTCCTCGCTCGCGCCGCGGTTATAGATATCCGCCGTGTCGAAGAAATTGACGCCCTTGTCGAGGGCGGCGCGGATTATCCTGACGGATTCCTCGCGGCTCGTCTGCGCGCCGAACATCATCGTGCCCAGGCACATGCGCGAGACCTTGAGTCCCGTCCCCTTTATCGCTCTGTACTCCATGATATCCGTCCTTTCCTGATGTTGTCTGAACGTGTCGTCGCGGAGGCAGCTCTCGGGAGGGGCAAGCCCCTCCCCTACAATTATGATCATGCCTGCCGCCTTTCCCTCTCGGGGGAAGGCTTTGTGTCTGCGTCTCCCCCCCGCGGGGTGCGCGCAGGGCGCGATGATTTCCGAGCCTGCGTCCTCAGAAGATTATCGGCACGTCGCCGTGTAGGGCGAGGCGCACGAGCCCGATGACGACGAGGTGCGCCGGGTAGTAGAAATAGAAAAACCACTTCATGCCCTTCCATTTGCCGCGCTCACCGTTGTAGCGCGCGAGGATGGGTATGGTCAGAAACGTGAACATCTGCAGCGCGCCGTAGAGCCTGTCGAGGAAGATGAAATAGACCAGCGCATAAACGAACGTCCATATGACGATATCGAGCGCCTGCCGCTTGAAGCTGCCCCTGTGCGCATAGAGGAAAAACGGGCACATGACCGCGATGCTCGACCAGTCCGACGGGAAGGATACGACGCACGCGAAGACGACGGCGAGTATCTTCGCCCACTGCGGGACGCGCTCGCTCCGGCAGACGACGATGAGGACCGCCGCCCACGCGAGCGACCACATGACGCTCGTCTGATTGAACGGCCCCGTCGACAGCGGCAGAAATGGGATGCCGAAGGCGAAATCATAGGCGAAGTGGGAAATTATCGCGAAGATAAAGAGGCGGCCGAGATAATGGCGCACGTCGCGCGTATAGTGGCAGCCCTCCGCGATGAAGAACCACATTATCGGCGCGGTCAGCCGCCCGACGATATGCAGCGCGAAGACGTACCAGACCGCCTGCGTCCCCGGGAAGAACGCCCACGTCAGGTGGTCCAGCGTCATGGCGGCGATCGCGATGATCTTTATTTGGTTTCCGTTGAGAAATCTGCGTTTTTGCATGATGCGCCTCGTGAGGGGCCTTACCCTTCCCCGTGGCGGTCCAGATACGCCTGCTTGCGGCGGGCGTCCTCGGCCTCGAGGGAGGAGGAATTATGGATGCTGCCGAGGGATTCCATATGGTGGCGGAACTCATGGCGCAGTATCCCGCGCAGGAGCTCGCGCGCGCGGGCGACGTCCGCGTCCGGGTAGGCGCGGTCGAACGAGCCCTTGAACATATTGATCTGGCGCACGCCGTAGGACACCTGATACTGCCCCATGGTATATAGATCGCCCGCTTTGGCGTAGTCCGGGATGACGAGCGCCTCCGAGACGGTCACGCCGCCGCTGAGCTCCCGGAAAAACTCCTCCGGCAGCTCGTCGAGCAGCTCCTCGATGATCTGCTTATATTCCTCGAGGGTTATCATGCGCCCTCCGTGCCGAGCAGGCCGATCTCGGCGGCGTAGGGCTTCATGCCCTCGATGCAGACGCCCGCGAGGTCCGCAACCTCCATGCCGAGCAGCCCGCAGCCGCGGATTATGAGGTCGCGGTCGCACTTGGCGGCGAACTTCCTGTCCTTGAATTTCTTCATGAAGCTCTTGAGCTCGAGGTCGACGATGCCGTGCGGGCGCATGCGCGCGCAGGCCTGGATTATGCCGGTCAGCTCGTCGACGGCGAAGAGGCTCTTTTCCATGTTCGTGACGGGCTCGACGTCGGAGCAGATGCCCCAGCCGTGGCTGAGGATGGCGCGGACGTCCGCCTCCGGGACGCCCTCGGCGAGCAGCTCGTCCTTCGTATGGCGCAGGTGCTCGTCGGGGAACTTCTCATAGTCATAGTCGTGCAGATAGCCGACTGCCATCCAGTGCTCGCGGTCCTCGCCGAAATGGTCGGCCATGGCGCCCATGGCGTACATGACGTTTTTCGCGTGGAGGATAAGATGCTCCTCCGTGACCTGCGAATCATTGAGCTGCTTTGCGCGCTCGAGCGTGAGTTTTTCCATGGTATGCCCCTTCCTGCAGACAGATGCGGCGCTCCAAACGCTTCCCCCTTGGGGGAAGCTGTCAGCGGAGCTGACTGATGAGGGTAAAAATCGACCTCATCCGACCTCGCTTCGCTCGGCCACCTTCCCCTCCCAGGGGAAGGCTTTGGGCGCGTTTTACTTGCCGTATTTGGTCAGCGCGGCGCCGTGGACGACCTTTATCATCCAGGGCTTGGATGCGCCGCCGATAAAGCCCGCGGACGAGCCCGCCGACGTCTCATAGAGGTTCGTGTTGCCGGAACCGGAGCCTGAGACGAAGACCATGAGGTGCTCCGGCTTGGAGAAGGGCTCGCGGTGGAGGCCGGGCTTGACGTCCTCCGGCGTCAGCGACATGCGGCCGACGGCGTTATCCTTGCGCAGCGCGTCGCGCAGGGCGTCGCGCTGCTCCTCGGTCATGGTATCGTAGTCTATCGTGTTCGTCTTCTGCACATACTCGATGAAGCCGCGCTTTGTAAAGCCCGCGTTCGCGATCTGGCGGGCGAGGGCCGGGTGCATGACGAGCATATGGCGGACGGCTCCCGCGAAGCGGGGCAGCCCGTAGCCGCCGAAGACGGAGCCGTTGCGCCCGAACAGGGCCGCGACGGAGTCTATGCGCTCCTGCACGCTGCCGTAGCCGAGGCTCTCGGCGGGGCCGCGCGCCTCATTGACGAACTCGCAGGCCGTGACGATGCTCTCGTCCGGGCCGAAGCCGTTCTGCTCGGCCCAGGACTCCCAGGGGCTGTCCTCCTGGTTTTCGCAGACGAAGATGTTGGCATATGCCGCGGGACGGCCCGGGCCGCCGGGCGAGGCATAGATCGTCATATCGCGCCAGCCGATGGTTATCATGCACATGAGGACGGCGCGGCCTATCGCGCTGTTGGCGCGGACGCCGGGGGCGAGGTAGCCGACCTTGTTGTTCAGGCCGAGCTCCCTGACGATCGGGCCGGAGACGAAGATCGCCGGCAGTATCTCGTTGACGACGTGGAACTGGTTGAAGCCCGGGTCGGTCAGCGTCTCGATTATGGTTATGATGAGGGGCAGATGCTCCGGCTTCGCGCCGGCCATGACGGCGGCGATCGCGATCTTCTCGACGGTCGCGTAGCCGAGCTTCGGCTCCATCATGCCGATGACCTTGTCGCGCGGGTACGTCGTCCCGGACAGCATCCATTCGACGGCCTCCGGCGTCGGCGGCGCGACGGCGTGCCCGTCCCAGATATGGTTCTCGTCGAGGAACTCGACGAACTTCTCATACGCCTCGGCGTAGCTCTCGCCCTCGAAGACCTTGTTGCCGTAGTCCGGGGCGATGTCGAAGCTGCGCTTCTCCTCCTCGGTCAGCGGGTCGGTCAGCTTCGCGATGATATCGTCGATGCAGCCGTCGACGACCTTCTCCATGGCCGCGTCATCGAACTTCGCGGCGCAGTAGTCCGTCGCGGGGACGGTCGCGATGCGGACGTTGGGCATGCCGTTTATGTCCTGATTGGCCTGCTTGGCGCGCAGCAGCACGTCGACGCTCAGACTGACGCCCGGCTTGCCCGCGAGCTCCATGCAGACGCCGGCGTCGTGCCGCGCCTGGGAGTGGGAGTCCTTGATGCCCTCGAGCCATGCGTCGCACTGGGCGGCGACCTCGGTCGCCTTGCTCGGCGGGGCGACGGGTGTCCCGAAGGAATCCATGCGGAGGAACTTCGCCGTCGGATAGCGCTCGAGGAGCTTGCGCTCGAGCACGTCATAGAAGGGGTCGGCGGAGGCGCCGTAGCGCCCGGGGATATTGATGCTCATGAGGGCGATGGTCTTGCCATCGAGCGTGTCGAGACGGGGGACGGAGAGCCCCACGCGCCGGGAGTCCTTCAAAACGCCGCGCGGCTCCATGATCTCAAGGGAAACCTTGCTCATTTTCTGCACCTCGCAAAGTAAGATTTTATGATAAAAGTATATGCGAAACGTAAGCGCTTGTCAACGCAGGGAGAGTGAGAAAAGGCGCGGCCCCCTAGTCAGGGTCCGCGCCACTCTTCTTGTTATAACTCACACGTGTATCTTATTCCCCGCGTCGACCAACACTTTTTGCAGCTTGGCGATCGGGAGGTCGCGGAGGATGCAGCCCTCTTTGAGCGCGAGGGCGGCCGCCGTGCCGGCGGCTTCGCCGGTCAGCGTGCAGGCGGGGATATACCGCGTCTGCGCCCAGGCGTCGCCGTCCGCGGAGGCGACGATGCGCCCCGCCGCCGCCATATTCTCGATGCGGCTGTCGAGCAGCGCCTCAAAGGGGAACTCATAGACCGGGAGCTTGCCCGTCCCGAGGCCGGGGGTCATGCAGCCGACGGACGTCTCGCAGTATGCCCCGTCGGCGAGGGCGAACTGCCCCAGCCCGCGTATCATGCGCGTCATGCGAAATTGCGGCATGAAGGGCATCGTCATCATCGCATAGTCCTTGCGGCGCTCGTTGGTCTTGAGAAATTCGAGGACGGGCGCGCGGGAATGGCGGATATAGGTATTGACGCCCTCGGAGTCGATGCCCTTGATGAGCTCGGCCTTCGGGTTGCCGGGGCCGAGGCCGAACCAGCGCAGGTTGAAGGCCTTGAGTATGTCGCCGGCCTCGATGCCCTCGCGCATCTTCTCGAAGGTCGCCTCGTAGGTCCAGTGGGTGACGGGGCTGCCGCCGTCGACGCATTCCGCGCCCGCGCGCGCGAAGACGTCCGCGTCGCCCGAGGCGTCGATGACGATCTTTGCCATGTAGGCCGTGCGGCCGGACTTGTTCTCGACTATGACGCCCTTGCAGACGTCGCCCTCCATGATGGGCTCGGAGAAGACCGTATCGAAGACGACCTCGACGCCCTCCTGCTCCATGATCTCGTCGAGCGCGATGACGAAGGCGGGGATATTGAAGGTCGTGCGGTAGCGCCCGGAGGGGTTGTCGACGTGCCAGACGCCGCGCTTCCATTCGGGCGGGAGGTCGCTCGGGCCGTACTTGAAGGTGAGGTGCAGCAGCTCCTCGGTGAGGCCGCCGTATATCTTGTTGCCGACGCCGTCGTCTATGGCGAGGAAGACGCAGACGTGCCCCAGCGTCGCGAGGCCGCCGAGGATTATCCCCTTTTCCAGCAGCGTGACGCGCGCGCCGTTCCTCCGCGCGGCAAGCGCCGCCGCGCAGCCCGCGACGCCGCCGCCTATGACGAGGACGTCCGTCTCCCCGACGACGGGGACGCTGTCTCTTACTTCGATGAATTTCTTTTCCATGACTGCTCCTTTCTATCCGCGAACAAGCTCGTATATGACCCTTATCGCCAGCAGGACGAGAACGATGCATATGACGGGCCGGACTACCTTCGTGCCGTCTTTTATCGTCAGACCCGAGCCGATGAAATGGCCCGCGATCGAGAATACCGCCGCCGTCAGCCCCAGCGGGACGAGCGCCGTCCCCGCGGCGAGCGAGGTCGCGAGCGCGCCCATGTTGGAGGCGAAGTTGACTATCTTGACGCTGCCTGACGCCTTGCGCACGTCCATTTTCGCCGCGCCGCAGAAGATAAGCAGGAGGAACGTCCCCGTCCCGGGGCCGTAAAATCCGTCGTATATGCCGAGCAGCAGCGACGAGCCCCAGACGATGAGCCGCCGCTTCGAGAGGTCTATCTCCCCCTCCTCCTCGCGCAGCGCCCTCTTGCGCAGCATGATGAACGCGACGACGGGCAGCACCGCCAGCAGCACGTATTTGAGTATGCGCTCGTCGACCATGAGCTGCAGCCGCGTCCCCAGATGCGAGCCGCCCAGCGCGAAAAGCGCGGCCGGCAGCGCGAGCTTCCAGTCGGCGAAGCCGCGGCGCGCGTAGCGCAGCATGGAGGCCGCCGTCCCGATGCCGGAGGAGAGCTTGTTCGTCCCGAGCGCGACGTGGGCGGGCAGCCCGGCCATGAGGTAGACAGGCACGGAGATGAGCCCGCCGCCCCCGCCGATGGAATCGACGAGCCCCGCGAGGAAAACGCCCGCGCAGATGAGCGCGACGAGCCATGCCGAATAGCCGAATATCAACATACAAAGCCTCGTAATTTCAGTATAGTTCAGTTTATCACCCGCGGCGCGATATTTCAACCGATTTGAAAGGCTCCCCGCGCGACGACGAAAGCCCCGCCGTGGCCGGCGGGGCTATGCGGATCCGTCTTAATCTACAATGTCTCGCGCCATGATATCCTCCGGGGTCTCGCGGCGGACGCCGACGCGCGCCTCCCCGCCCGAGAGCATGACGAGCGCGGGGCGGCAGACCCTGTTGTAGTTCGAGGCCATGGAGAAGTTGTACGCGCCCGTGACGGCGACTGCGAGCAGATCCCCGCGCCGCGGGGAGGGCAGCGGGACGTTTTCGGCCACGACGTCGCCCGATTCGCAGCAGCGGCCCGCGACCGTCCAGACGAGCTCGCGCTCCTCGTCCATGCGGGAGGCGGGATAGACCGTATAGCGCGAGCCGTAGAGCGCGAAGCGGGGGTCGTCGCTCATGCCGCCGTCGACGGTGACGTAGTTTTTCGCGCCGTCCGTGCCGGGCTTGACCTGCCCGACCGTATAGAGCGTCATGCCCGCGTCGGCGACGATGCTGCGCCCCGGCTCGAGCAGGATCGCGGGCTCAAAGAGGCCGCGCGCCCTGACGCCCTCGCGCACGCGCTCGGCTATGCGCCTTATCTCGGCGGGGATGTCGACGAAGGGATCGTCCTCGGTATAGCGCACGCCGAAGCCGCCGCCGAGGTCAAGGTATTCGGGGATGAAGCCGCGCAGAGTCAGCGCGTCGGCCATGAAGCTGAGCATGATGTCCGCCGCGTCGAGGAAGGGCTGCGCGTCGAACACCTGCGAGCCGATGTGGCAGTGCAGCCCGACGACGGAGAGATGCTCGCATTCGAGCGCCTCGGAGAGAAACTCCATCGCTCTGTCCATCTGGACGCCGAGCTGGCAGTCCATGCCCGTATTGACGGCCTCGAAGGTGTGCGGGTCGATGCCGGGGGTCAGGCGCAGCAGCACGCGCTGCACCACGCCCGCTTCGGCGGCCGCGCGGTCGACGGCGTAGAGCTCGTCGAACCCGTCGACGATGAAGTGGCCTATCCTATGGGCTATGGCGTAGGCGATCTCCGCGTCGGTCTTGTTGTTGCCGTGGAAGAACATGCGCGCGGGGTCGGCCCCGGCGGCGAGCGCCGTCGCTATCTCGCCCTGCGAGACGACGTCTATGTTCATGCCCTCGGAGCAGACGACGCGGTATATCCCCGCGAAGCTGAGCGCCTTGCCCGCATAGAGCGGGGCGCTCCCCTCCGGCATGCATTCGCGCATCGTTTCCACGTATTCGCGCGCGCGGGCGCGGACGCGGTCCTCGTCGAGGAGGTAGAGCGGCGTCCCGAACCGGGCGGCGAGATCGAGCGTGTCGACGCCGGCGAAGGTCAGATGACCCGCGGCGTTGACGCCTATGTTCGTATGCAGCATGGCCCAGCCCTCAGAACTCTATCCCGGCGGCGCGCATCTCGGCCAGGAGCTTCGAGGGATCCTCCATCGGATAGAGCGGGCCGCGCAGGAAGTTCTCGCACCAGCCCATCGCGGCCATGGCGGCCTTGACGGGGATGGGGTTGACCTCGGAAAAGAGCGCGTTTATGAGCGGCAGCCAGCGAAGCTGCAGCTCCAGCGCGCCGGCGAAATCGCCCGCGAGCGCGCGGCGGCAGAGCTCGTGCGCCCCGGCGGGCATGACGTTGGCCAGGACCGAGATGCAGCCCTTCGCGCCCAGCGCCATGAGGGGGACGATCTGGTCGTCGTTGCCGGAATAGAGCGTCATCGAATCGCCGATGAGGGCCATCGTCTCGGCTATCTTGGAGACGTTGCCGCCCGCCTCCTTTATGGCGGCGATGTTGCCGTGCTTCGAGAGGGCGAGGTACGTCGCGGGCTCCCTGTTGAGCCCCGT
>JAEFAK010000186.1 GCA_016287555.1 Oscillospiraceae bacterium | reverse complement strand
GTCTCGTCAACTCAACCTTAATACAGGCCACTTCTATTCGCTATCTTTTTTTACCTTTTGTCACACATCATTGTACAACCCACACTTCCCCGCCCGGCCTATATATTATTAGTTGTGGAAATCGCCCGCGCGATGTGATAAAATAATATATACTCCAAATTTCACCCGGGACGTGAATCCAGATGCGGATGCGCAAAAAGAAAAACCTGATCCCCCGCATGCAGGCGGCGTCGGCCGTGCTCGTGACGGAGCCGGAGGCCCTGCGCGGGCGCTGGCTGACCGAGCCCTTTTCCGAAGTGCACGTCGAGCTCGGCTGCGGCAAGGGGACGTTCACCGCGGGCACGGCGGAGGCCGAGCCCTCGGCGCTGCTGGTCGCCGTCGAGCGCGTGCCCGAAGCGATGGTCATGGCCATGGAAAAGGCCGTCGCCCGAAAGCTGCCCAACGTCCGCTTCATCGACATGGACGCCGCGCGCCTGGGCGAGGTCTTCGCCCCGGGCGAGGTATCCCGCATATACATAAATTTCTGCGATCCCTGGCCCGGCAGCCGCCATGCCAAGCGCCGCCTGACCGCGCCTTCTTTTCTGAAGCTCTATGCCGAGGCGCTCGCCCCCGGCGGCGAGATCCGGTTCAAGACGGACAACCTCCCCCTCTTCGACTGGTCTCTGGAGACCTTCGAGGCCGAGGGCTGGGACGTGAGCGAGGTCACGCGCGACCTGCACGCGGACGGGCCCCGCGGCATCATGACCGACTACGAGGCCAAGTTTTACGCGGAGGGCAAGCCCATCTGCCGCTGCGTTGCGAGGAAAAAGAAATGAAACTCATATCATGGAACGTAAACGGGCTGCGCGCCTGCGTCAAAAAGGGCTTCGAGGATATCTTCTGGGGCCTTGAGGCGGACGCGTTCTGCCTGCAGGAGACGAAGCTCTCCGAGGGCCAGCTGGAGCTGGACCTGCCCGGCTATACCCAGATATGGAACTACGCCGAGAAAAAGGGCTATTCCGGGACGGCGATGTTCTTAAAGCGCGAGCCGCTCGACGTGCGCCTCGGCATGGGCATAGCCCGCCACGACACGGAGGGCCGCGTCATTGCCGCCGATCTGGGCGAGTTCTGGCTCGTCTGCGTCTATACGCCCAATTCCAAGGACGGCCTCCTGCGCCTCGACTACCGCATGGAGTGGGAGGACGACTTCCGCGAATACCTGCTCTCGCTGCGCGCGCAAAAGCCCGTCGCCGTCTGCGGCGACCTGAACGTCGCCCATGAGGAGATAGACCTCAAAAACCCCTCGACCAACCATATGAACCCCGGCTTTACGGACAAGGAGCGCGGCAAGATGACCGAGCTTCTCGCCGCGGGCTTTTCCGATACCTTCCGCCAGCTCTGGCCGGACGCGAAGGGCGCCTACTCCTGGTGGAGCTACCGCGGCAACGCCCGCGCGAACAACACGGGGTGGAGGATAGACTACTTCCTCGTCTCCGACGAGCTGCGCGGGAACGTCTCCAAGGCGTTCATCTGCCCTGAGATCGAGGGCAGCGACCACTGCCCCGTCGGGCTGGAGCTGCTCTGGTGACGCGCATAGGCGGAGTCGAGCTCGCAGGCCGCGTCGCGGCGGCGCCCATGGCGGGCGTGACGGACGCGGCGTTCCGCGCCGAGCTCATAAGGCAGGGCGCGGCGCTGACCTTTACGGAGATGGCCTCCGCGCGCGCTCTCGTATACCAGGACGCGAAGACGCGGGTCATCATCGAGCCCGCGCCGAACGAAAAGGTCTTCGCCGTCCAGCTCTTCGGCAGCGAGCCGGATATAATCGCCGCGGCAGCCGTCAAGGCCGCGGCGCTGACGGGCTGCACGTTCATAGACATCAACATGGGCTGCCCGACGGGCAAGATAGTCCGCAACGGGGAGGGCTGCGCCCTCATGCGCGACCCGGACCTCGCCTGCGCCATAGTGCGCGAGACGGCCGCCGCCGTCTCCGTCCCCGTGACGGTCAAGATGCGGCGCGGCTGGGACAAGGGCAGCCTCAACGCCGCCGGGCTCGCCGCGGCGCTGGAAAAGGCCGGAGCCGCCGCGGTGACGGTCCACGGGCGCACGCGCGCCCAGCTCTATTCCGGCCTCAGCGACCCGAACTCCATCCGGGACGTAAAGCGCGCCGTCAGCATCCCCGTCATCGCCAACGGCGACGTATTCTCCGGCGAGGACGCGGTGCGCCTGCTCGAATACACGGGCGCGGACATGGTCATGCCGGCGCGCGGCCTCATGGGCGACCCGTGGCTCATGGCGCGGGTCTGCGCCGCCGTCGAGGGAAGGCCGGAGCCTCCCCTGCCCCCGCTCAGGGAGCGCGTCGATACCGCGATGCGGCAGTTTCGCGCCGCCGCGGAGCAGAAGGGCGAGCGCTCGGCCTGTCTGGAGGCGCGCAAGCACTACGCATGGTATCTGCGCGGGGTTTCCCACGCGGGATATTTCAAGGAGAAGATCGCCCGGGCGGAGACTCTCGCCGACCTTGAGGCGATAACGGAAGGCATAAAACGCGAATTGAGGTGAGACCGTGACAAGAGAACGCGAGGCGGAGCTTATCGCCTCGGTGCTGGCGGGCGACGCCGATTCCTTCGAGCCGCTCGTCAAGGAGCACGAGAAAAAGATATACAACCTCGCTCTCCGCATGACCGGCGACCCCGACGACGCCTACGACTGCGCGCAGGACGCCTTCGTCAAGGCGTACACCTCGCTGAAGGATTTCCGCGGCGAGAGCGCCTTCGGCTCGTGGCTGTACCGGCTCGCGAGCAACGTCTGCCTCGATTTTCTGCGCAGGGAGAAGCGCCGCGGCGTCGTCTCGCTGACGGTCGAGGACGAGGAGCTCGACATAGCCGACCTTCGCTTTTCGCCCGAAGACGAATTCGAGCGCGCGGAGCTGCGCGACGCCATAAACGCCGCGCTCATGCGCCTGCCCGCCTCGGCGCGGCAGATGGTCGTCATGCGCGACGTGTCCGGCCTGAGCTACGCGGAGATTGCCGGGCAACTCGGCCTCGAGCTGGGGACGGTCAAGTCCCGCATAGCGCGCTCGCGCGAAAAACTTGTCAGGATCCTCTCCGAGGATGAAACTTTCCGCGCCCGAGCGGCGTCAAAGAAACGAAAGGAGGGGAATGCGCATGCATGAGTATTACAGAATGCTCGTCTCCGCCGCAGTTGACGGCGAAGCGACTGAAGCCGAGCTCAAGGAGCTCGAAGAGCATATAGCCGGCTGCCCGGAGTGCGCCGCCCTCCTGGAAGCCTACAAGGCCGTCGGCGCCGAGCTCGCCGACGAGGCCGAGCCCCCCGCGAAGCTCGCCGAGGGCGTCATGTACCGCGTCAAAAACGAAAAGAAGAAGCGCCGCTTCGCCTTCGGCAGATTCACGGCCATAGCCGCGGCGGCGATAGTCATCATCTTCGCCGGGCGCTTCGCGCTGGGCGGTCTGTTCCGCGCGGGCAGCGCCGCGCCGAAGGACGCCGGCACGCCCGAGGCCCCATCCGCCGTCGAGAGCGCCCAGAACGACGTCTCCCGCGGCCCTCTCGCGACCAAGGCGCCGGAAGGCTCCCTCGCCGCCGACGCGCCCACCGCCCCCGATTCCTACGAAGCGCCCGACGAGCCCTCCTCGGAGCAG
>JAEFAK010000185.1 GCA_016287555.1 Oscillospiraceae bacterium | reverse complement strand
GCACGACCGCGCGCATGAAGCCGGACTTGCCCGTGCCCGGCCCGCCCTTGACGATGCGCAGATAATCGCCCGCGCCGCGGCAGAAGCCGCCGTAGAGCGAGCGAAAGCCGGCGGCGGTGTTCGCGCCGAGAAAATAAGAAACTTCCATATTGACCTCCCGGATGAGATTGTATTTATGTTCCATGTATATTCCGTGCCCGCGGCGTGATTGACAGGCGAAGGCGTTCTTTTGTATAATACCCAAAAAAGCGGGAGAACAACGAATGTATCACCATATCCTTTTTGATTTTGACGGCACGCTCTACGACACCGTGGAGGGCATCGCCAAAAGCGCGCAGTATGCGCTCGAAAAGCTGGGCGTCAGCGCGGAGCTCGACGAGCTGCGCTGCTTTGCCGGGCCGCCGCTGGTGGACAAGTTCATGGAGGCGTACGGCCTTTCGCACGAAAAGGCGTGGGAGGCGCGCGGCCTGTTCCAGGAGCGCTACATCCCCATCGGCGTGTATGAGAGCCGCCCCTTCCCCGGCATGAAGGAATTCCTTGCCGCGTTGAAGGAGAAAGGCCTGACGCTCGCGGTAGCCACCTCGAAGCCGCTGGATCTGGCGGAGCATCTGCTCGCTCGCGCGGGGATGCGGGAATACTTCAGCGTCGTCCGCGGCAGCAGACTCGACGGCAACAACAACTCCAAGCAGGAGATCGTCGAGGGCGTGATCGCCTCTCTCGGCGCGGAAAAAGAGGACTGCGTCCTCATCGGCGACACGAAGTACGACGTCGCGGGCGCGCACGCGGCGGGCGTGAAGTGCATCGGCCTGCGCTACGGCTGGGCCGCCCCCGGATAGCGGGAGGAGGCGGGCGCCGACGCGATCGCCGCCGACCTCGCGGAGCTGCAAAAGATGTTGACATGCGGCGAAAACTTGCTATAATTTTTTCAGAAGCATACTACTGCGGCTGAGCTCCCCCTCTGTCCGCAGTAAAATACTATTTGCGAAGGAGCGGCGTATGGAGCTGAAAGAGCAGTATTCCGATCGCATCATCGGCGAGGGCCTGACCTTTGACGACGTGCTTCTCGTCCCGGCGGAGAGCGACGTGCTGCCCGCCGACGTGGATCTGAGCACGTATCTGACGAAAAAAGTGCGTCTGAACATTCCGGTCATGAGCGCCGCGATGGACACCGTCACCGAGTACCGCATGGCGATCGCCATCGCGCGCGAGGGCGGCATCGGCGTCATCCACAAGAACATGTCCATCGACATGCAGGCCGAGCAGGTCGACCTGGTCAAGCGTTCTGAAAACGGCGTCATCACAAATCCCTTCTCCCTCACGCCGGACAAGACGCTCGGCGACGCCGAGGCGCTGATGGCCAAGTACCGCATCTCCGGCGTGCCCGTCGTGGATGAGGACGGAAAGCTGGTCGGCATCATCACCAACCGCGACATGAAGTTCGAGACCGAGCTTTCCCGCCGCATCTCCGAGGTCATGACCGGCACCGGGCTCGTCACCGGCAAGGTCGGCACGACGCTGGACGAGGCCAAGGAGATCCTGCGCCGTCACCGGATCGAGAAGCTGCCGATCGTGGACGACGAATACCGTCTGCGCGGCCTCATCACGATCAAGGATATCGAAAAGGTCCTGAAATACCCCAACTCCGCCAAGGACGGCGCGGGCCGTCTGCTCTGCGCCGCGGCCATCGGCGTGACGCGGGACATCCTCGACCGCGCGGGCGCGCTCCTCGACGCCGGCGTGGACGTGCTCGTGCTCGACAGCGCCCACGGCCACAGCGCCAACATCATGCGCTGCGTGCGCGAGGTCAAGGAAAAGTTCCCCGACGCCCAGCTCGTCGCCGGCAACGTCGCCACGCCCGAGGCCGTCGAGGCCCTCATCAAGGCGGGCGCGGACTGCGTCAAGGTCGGCATCGGCCCGGGCTCGATCTGTACCACGCGCGTCGTGGCCGGCATCGGCGTGCCGCAGATCAGCGCGATCCTGCACTGCGCCGAGATGGCCGACCGCTACGGCATCCCCGTGATCGCCGACGGCGGCATCAAGTACTCCGGCGACATCACCAAGGCCATCGCCGCGGGCGGCCGCGTCGTGATGATGGGCTCGATGCTCGCGGGCTGCGAGGAAGCCCCCGGCGACACCGAGGTCTTCCAGGGCCGCCAGTTCAAGGTCTACCGCGGCATGGGCAGCATCGGCGCGATGCAGAAGGGCTCGAAGGACCGCTATTTCCAGCAGGACAACAAGAAGCTCGTCCCCGAGGGCGTCGAGGGCCGCGTTCCCTATAAGGGAAGCGTGAGCGACACCATCTTCCAGATGATGGGCGGTCTCCGCAGCGGCATGGGCTACTGCGGCACTCCGACTATTGACGATCTGCGCACGAAGGCGAAGTTCATCAAGATAACGAGCGCGGCTCTTCGCGAGAGCCACCCGCACGACGTTTATATAACGAAGGAAGCTCCGAACTACAGCACCAACATCCAGTAACCTTACGGAAGGGAGATCGGCATGGACGCGACAGAGAGATTCCGGGAAATGCTCGCAGCCTCGAGCAATGTCGTATTCTTCGGCGGCGCCGGCGTCAGCACGGAGAGCGGCATCCCCGATTTTCGCAGCGTTGACGGGCTTTATTCGCAAAAATACGATCTTCCGCCGGAGACGATTATTTCGCACAGATATTTCATTTCGCATCCGGAAGAGTTCTTCAGGTTCTACAAGGACAAGATGATATTCCCGGACGCGAAACCGAACGCCTGCCATATCAAGCTCGCCGAGCTCGAAGCTTCTGGAAAGCTCAAGGCCGTAGTCACACAGAATATCGACGGCCTGCATCAGCGCGCCGGAAGCAGGAACGTTCTCGAGCTGCACGGCAGCGTCCACAGGAACTACTGCATGTCCTGCGGGAAAAAGTACCCGCTCGAATATGTGCTCGCCTCCGAGGGCATTCCGAGATGCGAGTGCGGCGGCATAGTCCGCCCCGACGTCGTCCTCTATGAGGAAGGACTTGACAGCGACGTCATCGAGCGCTCGGTAAAGGCCATATCCGAGGCGGACATGCTCATTATCGGCGGGACGTCGCTCGTCGTATATCCCGCCGCCTCGCTCATTGATTTTTACAGCGGCCACAGGCTCGTGCTTGTCAACAGAGGCGCGACCGGCGCCGACGGCAGAGCGGATCTCGTCATCAGAGAGAGCATAGGAAAGGTATTCTCGCAGCTATGAGCCGTGTCGATATCCTCGGAGTACAATTTGACGCGCTGACGCCGTACGAGGCCGTTCTGGCCGCGGAGGCGCTCCCGCGCGGATCGCGCGTCGTGACGCCGAATCCGGAGATAGTCATGGCTGCGCGCTCCGACCCGGAGCTCATGGCGATAATAAACTCATCCGGGCTAGTTACGGCCGACGGCATCGGGATAATCTACGCAGCGAAGCTTCTTGGAAGAAAGCTCCCCGGCAGAGTGACCGGCATCGGTCTTGTTTCGGCTCTCTTTGAGCGCATGGCAAAGCGGGGAGGGTCGGTGTATCTCTTCGGCGCTAAGCCCGGCGTGGCGGAGAAGGCCGGAGAGAAGATCGTATCGGAATATCCCGGCATTAACGTTGTCGGCACCCACGACGGCTACTTTTCCGACGACGCCGAGATCATTGAGGATATCA
>JAEFAK010000184.1 GCA_016287555.1 Oscillospiraceae bacterium | reverse complement strand
ATGACGCCGGCGGCGTATACTGTCTTGACCGCCGCGGCAAACTCCTCGGGTACCTCCTCGAAATCGCCGATGCGCTCCGTTACCTCGTCGGGCGCGGCGACGTCCTCGGCCATGACGCCGTTCATAAGATCGCTTACGACGGCGGCGACCTTATAGCGGTTTATCTCCGTATACATATCGTCGCGGGCTATAAGCTCCTCGTCGATTATCTCATGCTCGAGCGCGGCGTCGTAAAAGCGCTCGCCCCAGCCCTCTTCCTCTTCCTGGGGACGTATCTCCTCGGGATAGAAGATCATGCCGACTATTTTGAGGAACTGGACGGCCTCGAGCGTATCGTCCGGGCCGAAACGCCCGTCGTTATAGCCGTCTATGGCTCCCATTTCGGACAGCGTCTCGACCGGGCGGGCATACCACGCCTTCGGATCGACGTCTGAAAACGACGCAAACGCCTGAACGGACAGCGCCAGCGCAATGACGGCGGCGCATAAGACTTTAAAAGCAGACTTCATATACAATACCCTTCCGGATCATCGTTCACGGCCGCGCGAACGCGGTCATTTTTAGTTGAGAATCGGGTTTATTTAGTATATAATAACCGTATGAAGATATCAACAGCAATAACGGAGTAATTTTCACCAAAGATCGGAGCGTATTCATGTCTTTCGTCCATCTTCACGTACACAGCGAATACTCGCTGCTCGACGGCGCCTGCCGTATCGAGCGGCTGGTCGCGCGCGCAAAGGAGCTCGGTCAAAGCGCAGTCGCGGTGACGGATCACGGCGTCATGTACGGGGCGATAGATTTTTATAAAGAGGCAAAAAAGCAGGGCGTAAAGCCGATAATCGGCTGCGAGGTATACGTCGCGCCGCGCCGCGCCGCCGACAAGGAACGCGGCATTGACAACAGGTATTATCACCTTATCCTTCTGTGCAAAAACATGACAGGGTACAAAAACCTCTGCTACATGGTCAGCACGGGCTTTACCGAGGGATTCTACATCAAGCCGAGAGTCGACAGGGAGCTTTTCAAGACCCATCACGAGGGTCTTATCGCCCTCTCCGCCTGCCTTTCCGGCGAGATACCCAGGCTCATCACCTCCGGGGAATACGACGCAGCCAAGGCCCGCGCGCTCGAGATGCGCGAGATATTCGGCGAGGACGGGTTCTATCTTGAGCTTCAGGACCATACCGCCGGCACGAACGAGACCTCCGAGGACGCGGAGCGCCTGCGCGACGAGCAGCACGCCGTCAACACCGCGCTGATGCGGATCTCCGCCGAGACGGGCATCCCTCTCGTCGTCACCAACGACGCGCACTATCTGACGCGCGAGGACGCCTACGCGCAGGACGTGCTGATGTGCATCCAGACTCAGAAGACCCTCGAGGACGCGGACAGGATGAAGTTCGCGACCAATGAATTCTATGTCAAGTCCGAGGCGGAAATGCGCGCCCTCTTCCCGAATTATCCCGAGGCTGCAGACAATACCGTCAGAATAGCGGACATGTGCCAGCTCGAATTCGAGTTCAACAACTATCACCTGCCGGAATTCGCCCTTCCGGAGGGCGAGACCAGCAGCGGGTACCTGCGCAAGCTCTGCTTCAGGGGACTCTCGGAGAGATTTGACGAGGCGCGCGCGAAGGAGCTTGAGCCGAGGCTCGAATACGAGCTCGGCGTCATAGACAGGATGGGCTTCAGCGAATACTTTCTCATCGTCTCCGATTTCATCGGCTTTGCCAAGAGCAGCGGCATCCCGGTAGGTCCCGGGCGCGGCAGCGCGGCTGCAAGCCTCGTCGCCTACTGTCTGAACATCACGGACGTCGACCCGATCAAATACGCGCTCTATTTTGAGCGTTTTCTGAACCCCGAGCGCGTCAGCATGCCAGATATAGACATCGATTTCTGCGTCAACAGACGCGGCGAGGTCATTGATTATGTAAACCGAAAGTACGGCTCTGATCACGTCGCTCAGATAGTAACGTTCGGCACGATGGCCGCTCGCGGCGCCATACGCGACGTGGCGCGCGTCATGGGAATGACATACGCCGAGGCGGACAACGCCGCCAAGCTCGTCCCCGCGACGCTGAACATCACGCTGGACAAGGCGCTGGAGCTCTCCAAGCCCCTGCGCGACCTATATGACAGCGATCCGCGCATGAAGACCATGCTCGACACGGCCAGAGCCATCGAGGGCATGCCGAGACACGCCTCGACCCACGCTGCAGGCGTCGTCATCACGCGCAGGCCCGTCTATGAGTACGTTCCCCTTGCCAGAAACGAGGACGTCACGGTCACGCAGTATTCGATGACGACGCTCGAGGAACTGGGGCTTCTTAAAATGGACTTTCTCGGGCTGCGCAACCTGACTGTCCTTTATGAGGCCGTCGAGCTCGTCAAGAAGAGCGTTCCCGATTTCGATCTGAAGAAGATCCCGGACGACGACCGGGCCGTCTTCGACATGCTCTCGGCCGGCAAAACGACGGGCGTTTTCCAGATGGAAAGCACGGGCATGACGGGCGTCTGCGTCGGGCTCAAGCCCGGCAGTCTGGAGGATATCTCGGCTATCATAGCGCTCTACAGGCCGGGCCCCATGGATTCCATCCCCCGCTTCATAGACCGCCGCAACCATCCCGAACACATTACGTACCGCCACGAGATGCTCCGGGATATCCTCGACGTCACCTACGGGTGCATAGTCTATCAGGAGCAGGTCATCCAGATATTCCGCAAGCTCGGCGGCTTTTCGGCCGGGCAGGCGGATATGATCCGCCGCGCCATCTCCAAGAAGAAGGAGGCGCAGATACTGAAGGAGCGCGAATCCTTCATCCACGGCGACCCGGAGCGCGGCATCCCCGGCGCCGTCGCAAACGGCATCCCGGAGAAGACAGCCAACGAGATATACGACGAGATAGTCGACTTCGCGAGCTACGCCTTCAACAAGGCGCACAGCGTCTGCTACGCCGTCATTGCCTACCAGACGGCATACCTCAAATGCCACTACCCGAAGGAATACATGGCAGCCCTGCTCTCCTCCGTGCTCGGAGTGACGAACAAGGTCGCGGAGTATATATCCGACTGCCGCGCCAACGGCATCCCCGTCCTGCCGCCTGACGTCAACGCATCCGGTGAGGGCTTCACGGCGACTGCGGACGGCATCCGCTTCGGCCTCGCGGCCGTCAAGAGCATAGGAAAGGGCTTTATAAGGAACCTCGTCGCGGAGCGCGAGGCCAACGGCCCCTATGCCTCCCTTGCGGATTTCTGCGAGCGCATGTACGGCACGGAGTTCAACAAGCGCAGCGTGGAAAACCTCATAAAGTCCGGCGCGTTCGACTCGCTCGGAGCGACGCGCGGCGCCATGCTGCAGGGCTTCGAATCCGTCATGGACGGAGTCGGCTCCGACCGGCGCAGGAATATCGAGGGCCAGTTCGATCTTTTCGGAGGCGGCGGCGAGGAGACCTTCTCCGCCGTGCTGCCCGACATTCCCGAGCTTCCGGCGAGAAAGCTTCTTGAGCTTGAAAAAGAGGCCACTGGGCTCTATCTCTCTGGCCACCCCATGGACGAATACAGAGCCGCTGCCAACAAGGGCGGCGCCGTTCCCATCTCGCGCATTATCGCCTCCTTCGGGGAGGGCGCGACCGGGGACTACTCCGAC
>JAEFAK010000183.1 GCA_016287555.1 Oscillospiraceae bacterium | reverse complement strand
CTCTGAGATTCAGGCCTGAGGACGGGATGAAGGTCGTCGCCTTCGGGCGCGTGACCGTGTTCCCGCGCGACGGGCAGTACCAGCTTTACTGCGGCAGCATGACCCCGGTAGGCGTTGGAGACCTGTATTATGCGTTCGAACAGCTGAAGGCGAAACTCTCCGCAGAAGGCCTTTTCGACAGAAGCCTCAAAAAGCCTCTGCCGAGATTCCCGGCGCGGATTGCGCTGATCACTTCCGGTTCGGGCGCAGCCGTGCACGACATGATACGCATCCTGGGAAAGCGCTTCCCGCTGAGCAAGGTCATAGTCATGCCGGTCCGGGTACAGGGCGCGGAGGCTCCGCCCGAGATAGTCGGCGCGATCAGATACGCAAACGTCCATAAAGTCGCCGATCTCATCATAACGGGAAGAGGCGGCGGATCCATAGAGGACCTCTGGGCGTTCAACGACGAGCGGGTCGCGAGGGCCGTGTTCGCTTCGGAGATACCCGTCATATCCGCCGTCGGACACGAACCCGACGTCACTATATGCGACTATGTCGCGGACGTGCGCGCCGCGACTCCGTCCAACGGCGCGGAACTCGCCGTGCCCGACAGGGCCGAGCGCATGACGTCTCTCGCGGCCGATACCGTACGCATGCGCAAGGCCATGCACAGACTGACCGAGAAGGGCGCGGCACGTCTCGACAGGATAAAGAACGCAGGGGCTTTCAGAGACCCCGTGAGCATAGTGCGCGACCGGCGCCTGACGCTCGATTCGATTACGTCGGCCGCGGTCAACGCCGCAAAGACGCTGATATCCGAAAAACGCGCGTCCTATCTCGGCATGGCCGCGTCGCTTGACGCGCTCAGTCCGCTGAAGACTCTCGCACGCGGCTACGGCGTCGTTACCGACGGGAACGGCAGGGCCGTCCGGAGAGCGGCGGACGTCGAAATAGGAGACAGGCTCCACGTGCGCCTGTCAGAGGGCTCGCTCGACTGCACCGTGAGCGAAAGAAAGGAAGCATAGCAGTATGGATACTCCGACCTTTGAAAAATCGATGGCGAGGCTCGAGGAGATAGTCGCCCTGCTGGAACGCGGCGATACAACCCTCGAGGAATCCCTGAAGCTGTTCGAAGAGGGCTCGGCCCTTATCCGCTCCTGCAGCGGAATGCTCGAAAAGGCCGAACAGGTCGTCGTGAAGCTCGTGAAGGGCGCCGACGGTGAACCGGAAGAGGCGGTGTTTCTCGATGAAGACCGCTGAGTACAGGGCGAGGCTCGAGGAATACCGCGCAGCTACCGAGAAACGCCTGACCGGACTGTTCCCCGACATGGACGCGGACATAGCGCCTCTCGGAGAGTCCATGAGATACAGCCTTCTTGCAGGAGGCAAGCGCCTCAGGCCGGTTTTCGTCCTGGAGTTCGCGCGCCTCTGCGGCTGCGGCGACGCGCTGGACTTTGCGTGCGCGATAGAACTTCTGCACACATATTCGCTCATCCACGACGATCTGCCCTGCATGGACGACGACGATATGCGGCGCGGCATGCCGACCAACCACAAGAAGTTCGGGGAATGGCAGGCGCTGCTATCCGGTGACGCGTTGCAGGCCGAGGCGTTTCTCCTGATAGCGGGGGCGAAGCTCCCCGACGCCAGCCGCGTCGAGGCCGTCCGCATCCTCGCGTCGGCCGCGGGAGTAAACGGCATCTGTTCCGGGCAGTACCTCGACATCGACGGCGAAGGAAAAAAGCAGGACGTCGGTGCGCTGCTGCGTATCAACAGGTTCAAGACGTCCGCGCTCATAAGCGCCGCCTGCATGATGGGCTGCGCGGCGGCCGGGGCTTTCGACGGCAGGATGACCGCAGCGGGAAAATTCGGTGAGGCGCTAGGCCTCGCTTTTCAGATCCGTGACGACATCCTCGACGTGGTGGGAGAGGAGAAAGTCATGGGCAAGGACGTCGGATCCGACGAGAAAAGGGGCCGCGTCACGTTCGCCTCGCTTCTGGGGACGGAAAAGGCGTCGCTCGTCGCGGCGGACCTGGCTTCCGACGCGAAGACGGCCCTCCGTGCCGGCTTCTCCGACACGGGATTCCTCGAATGGCTGACGGACGAGCTCACTGTAAGGATAAACTGACGGCTGGTGATGAAATGAGATATGTTTTCAAGGTCGGTACATCGACGCTGATCCGGGAGAGCGGGCTTCCCGACCTGCGTACGCTCGACAGGCTCGCGAGAGTGCTGTCAGATCTGCGCAACGCCGGAAACGAGGTAGTGCTCGTCAGTTCTGGCGCCATAGGCGTCGGGACGAAGAAACTCGGCATGGCCGCCAGACCGACGGAGCTGCGCTACAAGCAGGCAGCCGCCGCCGTGGGCCAGTGCGAACTGATGCACCTTTACGATAAATCGTTCTCAGAGTACGGCCAGACCGTCGCGCAGATACTGCTGACGAATCAGGACGTCGAGGACGAACTGGGAAGGGAAAACCTCGCCCGCACGTTCGACTCCCTGCTGGAGCTCGGCGTGATCCCGGTCGTAAACGAGAACGACTCCGTATCCTCCGCCGAGATAGAAACGGGTCACGCAAAGATACTCGGCGACAACGACTCTCTTTCCGCCGTGGTCGCCGGCTTCTGCGGCGCGGACAGGCTCGTCATAATGACGGATATCGAAGGACTCTATGACGGCGATCCCAGAGATCCTTCCAGCAGACTCATCGAGAGGGTGGACCGCGTTACCGAGGATCTCTATTCCTATGTGGGCGGCGCGGCCTCCAAATGGGGAACGGGAGGCATGGCCTCAAAGCTGAAGGCCGCCGAATACGCGACAGCCCGGGGGATCGATACATACGTCGTGTCCGGGGCGGATATGGATGCCGTATACGACATAGTCGACGGCAAGAGCGTCGGGACGCTCTTTTCGGCAGGGGGTAAGAAGCATGACTGAACTTGAAAAACTTGCGGACAGAGCGAGAAAGGCGTCCCGGGAGATCGCAGGTCTCACCGAGGAGAAAAAGAACTCCGCCCTGCGAGCGGTCTCGGATGCGCTGCGCGCTTCGGCGCAGGAGATCCTCGCCGCCAACGCGGAAGACATGGCCGCGGCTGAAAGGTCTGGGATGTCTCCCGCCATGCTGGACAGACTGAAGCTCACTCAGGAGCGCATAGAGAGTATGGCGGACGGCATGGACCAGGTCGCTGATCTGCCCGATCCGACGGGAAAGGTGCTCGGACGCACCGTCAGGCCGAACGGCCTGGTGATCGAAAAGGTATCCGTACCTCTCGGAGTCGTCGGGATAATATACGAAGCCCGTCCGAACGTCACCGCGGACGCGGCGGCGCTGTGTTTCAAATCCGGCAACGCCGTGCTGCTCCGCGGCGGCAAGGAAGCCGTGCGCTCCGGCGCGGCCATATCCCGCGTTATGCGCGCCGCCCTGGACAGACAGGGCATTCCGGCGGACTGCATCTGCTTCGTCGAGGACACGACCCGAGAGAGCGCGAAGGAGATGATGGGTCTGGTCGGCAGGCTCGACGTGCTCATACCGCGCGGCGGGGCTGGCCTCATCAGGAGCGTCGTGGAGAATTCCAGGGTGCCGGTCATCGAGACTGGCGTCGGCATATGCCACGTCTACGTGGAAAAGACGGCGGACCTCGGGATGACGGCGAGCATCATCAGAAACTCA
>JAEFAK010000182.1 GCA_016287555.1 Oscillospiraceae bacterium | reverse complement strand
GCTCGCGCCGGGCCAGCCGACCGGGCCGGAGGAATCCCAGCAACCTATGAGGACGAGGCTGTTGCCGTATTTCTTCTTGATGGCCGGCAGGTCGTTCATGACCTGGGCGGGGTTCCACATCCTGACGCCGAACTCGCGCCAGTCGTCGATGCTGTCCTCGCAGCGGCCGCAGTTGTGCATGTTGACGGGGATGCCCCTCTCCTTGGCGAAGCTGCACTGGCGGGCATGGAAGGGCTTTATGAGCTCGCGGTACATATCCGGGGATATGAACGGATTGAGCGCCGTCGCGGTATCGTCCGCGATGGAGAATATGTCGGGCTTGACCCTGTCGATGAGGTTGCGGGTTATCTCGTCATAGAAGCTGCCGAGGTAATCCATGAGAGCCATGACCTCCTCGGGCTCCTCATACATGGCGCAGAGGCCTTCGGTGAAGCCCATGAAGGCCATGAGAGCCTGGAAGTAGCTGCCGGGAGCGCCGAGCGCGACGGCGACCTCTTCCCTGTTTATGTTCTTCATGGCGTCGGCAACGATCTTGTCCCAGTCGTAGTCCTCAAGGCTCGGGGCCTTGATGACGTCGCGCCACTTGGTGATGTCGTCGAGGATGAAGCGGCCCGGAGTCGGCAGCGCCATGCCGCCGGTGCTCTCGGTCGGGGTATACTCGACACCGAACACATCGCGGAAAACGCCGTCGGGGTCCCTGTGGCGGAGCATGCTTATCATGGGGCTCTGGCAGGCGGGCTTGAATCTCGGATCCTGGCCCGGGATGACGCCGTAGCGGGGCACCCATCCGGGCTCGAGCCCGTTGACTATTCGCATAAAGTTTTCTTTTTCAGTCATTGTATCCTTCCTCCATTTTCAATGCTTACTGATCCGGTCCCCTCGGCCGGGAGGCCATGCCCGGAGCGAAGTTCCTTCCAATTTCCGTCCCGAGCAGATATTGAAGCGTTTATTTTTAATGATTATATACTGTTTTTGGGCATTTTGCAATCCTTTATTTATGCAAAAATGTCAAAACGGACTTGAAAAACAGTTTGTCAAGCGGCTCTATATATGATATAATGTTTATTATTCTATAAAAAGAGCCGGAAACGGCGCGATCACGGGATAAAGGAGGGCGCGAGCCATGGCAATGGAATACTGGAACGTGAATACGGGTTTCGAGGACAAGGCCCGCGAGCTCGCTCAGGCCGGGCTCTCCCCCCTTCTGGCTCTCATCATGGCCTCGCGCGGCTGCGGCTCGTTTGCCGAGGCAAAGGAGCTTTTGCGCGACGATCTCGGGCTTCTGAACGATCCCTTCCGGATGCGCGATATGGACAGAGCCGTCGACCGCGTCCGCCTCGCCATAGAGAGAAAAGAGCACGTCGCCGTCTTCGGCGACTACGACGTCGACGGGCTTACCGCCACGGCGACCGTGACGGACTACCTGCGCGGCAAGGGTCTTGAATGCGACGTCAAGATCCCCGAGCGCCTTACAGAGGGCTACGGGCTCTCCAACGAGGCGGTGGCGGACATCGCCTCCCGCGGCGTGACGCTCATAGTCACGGTCGACTGCGGCGTGACCGCCGTCGAGCAGGTCGCGCTGGGGCGCTCGCTCGGCGTCGACTTCGTCATTACGGACCACCATAAATGCTGCGACGAGCTTCCCGACGCCTGCGCGGTCGTCGATCCGCTGCGCCCCGACTGCGATTATCCCTTCAAGGGCCTTGCCGGGGTCGGCGTCGCCTTCAAGCTGGTCTGCGCCCTCGAGGGACCCGACAGGCTCGAGCAGGTCGTCAGGGACTACGTCGAGCTCGTCGCGCTCGGCACCATAGCCGATATAATGCCCGTCACCGGAGAAAACCGCGCGCTGATCCGCCACGGCATAAGGATATACAGAGGCGGCGCCGGCCGCACGGGCATACTCGCCCTCATGGACAGGCTCGGCGTGCGCCCGCTCCACGCCTCCGACGTGGATATAAGCTTCTCCATAATCCCGAAGCTCAACGCCGCCGGGCGCATGGGGCGCGTCGAGGACGCCTTCGCGCTGCTCATGGAGGAGGATCCCGCCGCCGCCGCAGAGCTCGCGGAGACGCTCTGCGACCTCAATACGCAGCGCCGCGCCGTCGAGGACAGGATATTCGCGGAGGCGCTCTCGCGCCTGCCCGACATAGTCACGACCCCCATCGTCCTCGCGGACGAGAACTGGCACCACGGCGTCTCCGGAATAGTCGCCTCGCGCCTCATGGAGCGCTTCGGGGTCCCCGCCGTCGTGATATGCATAGAGGACGGCATCGGCCGCGGCTCCTGCCGCAGCTGGGACGGCTTCCCGATATACGACGCGCTCAGCTCCATGTCCGACAGGCTCATAAGCTTCGGCGGACACGCCTTCGCGGCGGGCGTCAACCTTTACGCCGAGGAGATAGACGGCTTCCGCGACGCGCTGACCGAGTATTACGAAAAGCACGTCAGCGAGATCAAGCCGCGCCTGCTGCCCATCGACGCCGAGCTCAGGGATCTCGGCATGCTGACGCTGAAAAACATCGAGGAGCTCTATACTCTCGCCCCCTGGGGCAACGGCAACCAGCCTCCCATGCTCTGCCTGAAGGACGCGCGCGTCGACCAGATACTCTCCATAGGCGGCGACAAGCACGTCAAGATGCGCGTCTCCCGACGCGACGGGAACGTCGAATGCATATTCTTCTCCAAGCGCCTGGCCGAGCTTGAGCTGCGCGAGGGCTCGCTCTGCTGTCTGGCCTTCGAGCCGAGCATAAACGATTTCCACGGCACGCGCACAGTCCAGCTCCTGCTGCGCGACGCGGTGCAGTCCGGCGAGGACGAAAAGATACGCTACTATCTCTGCTCGAGCTTTCTCGGCGGGAAAGAGATCTCCGCGGAGGAGCGCGCGCTGCTCTGCCCGAGCCGCGACGAGCTCGGCAGGCTCTGGAGGGCTCTCGCCGCGCGCAGGCCCGAGATAAACGGCAGCAGGACGCACGTCCTGAACATGCTCACCGAGGCGGCGGAGATAGACGAGCCCTGCCGCACCTATATCTCCCTTCAGGTCTTCCGCGAGCTGAGGCTCATATCCCTCAGCGAGCGGCGCGGGCTGTTCAACATACGCATACCGCCCAGCGCGGCCAAAGTCGAGCTGAGCGATTCCAATATCCTGAGACGTCTTGCATCTCCGGAGGCAGTCAAAGCATGAACGAGGAAGAAGTCTATTCCCAGTACCTTGCCCTTGAGGAAAAGGTCAAAAACTATAATCAGAACCTGAATGTGCCGCGCCTGCGCGCGGCATATGAATTCGCCGCGTCCAAGCACGGCTCGCAGCGCCGCAAGGACGGGACGCTCTTCATAACCCATCCCATAGCGGCCGCCGAGATAGCCGCCGAGATGGGCCTCGACGAGGACGCCGTCATCGCCGCGCTGCTGCACGACGTCGTCGAGGATACCGACGCGACGATAGAGGATATCCGCAAGGACTTCGGCCAGTCCGTCGCCGACATAGTCGACGGCGTCACGAAGCTGACCCGCGTCACCTATACCAGCAAGGAGGAGGAGCAGGTCGAGAACCTGCGCAAGATGCTCATCGCCATGGCGCGGGATATCCGCGTCATCCTCATCAAGATAGCCGACCGCCTGCACAACATGCGCACGATGGAATACCAGTCGCACGACAAGCA
>JAEFAK010000181.1 GCA_016287555.1 Oscillospiraceae bacterium | reverse complement strand
AGACCTGAAGACGTCGGCGCTTACGCGGCAAGCACGTTTTACGCAGTCGACAGATTTGCCTCTTTCCGGCAGGACTGGGGAGAGTATTACAATAGCGGAGGCCTTATCATAACCGACCGTTATACCACCTCCAACGCGATACACCAGTCGGCAAAGCTCCCGCCTGAAGACAGGCCCGCATATCTCGACTGGCTCTATGATTTCGAATACGTCAAATTCGGTCTGCCGCGCCCCGACATCGTGTTTTTCTGCGACGTGCCCGCGGAAGTCTCGGTCAGACAGATCAAAAAGCGCGGACTCGATACGGACATACACGAGAAGGACTTTGAGTATCTCGTCAGATGCGCCGAGTGCGCCTCCATGGCTGCCGACAAGCTCGGCTGGGTGCGCATCGACTGCGCACCGGGAGGAATCATGCGAACGGAGGACGACATCGCCTCGGAGATACTCGCAGCGGCTCTTGAGAGCTGAAAGGAGCGCCATGGTATATATCATCCTCGGAAAAGGATTTGAAGAGATCGAAGCCATAGCGACCATGGACGTCCTGCGCCGCGGAGGAGTAAAGGCCGCCTTCGCCTCCGTCGGGGACAGGTCCGTCGAAGGAGCGCACGGCATTTCCGTTTCCGCCGATACGGCGGTAAAGAAGATAGATCTATCCGGGGCGGACATGCTCATCGTTCCGGGCGGTCTCGGCGGAGTCGAGAGCATAGAGGGCTCGCGAGAGACGATGGAGACCCTCAGAAAAGCTCTTGAGAGCGGAATCCCTCTCGCAGCTATATGCGCCGGGCCACGGGTCCTTGCGAAGATCGGCGCGCTCGAAGGGAAGAATGCCGTCTGTTATCCCGGCATGGAGGATCAGATGGGCGGTGCGAAGATCGACAACTCATGCCTGAGCTGTGTAGACGGCAATATCGTTACGGGCCGCGGTCCCGGAGCCGCGATCGCTTTCGGGCTGGAAGTCCTCAGATTTCTGAAGGGAGACGCCGCAACGGAAAAAGTCGCCGCCGGCATGACATATGATATTCGTTAAGAAGGAACTCCGGAAGAACGTCCGCAGGATCATAAGCGGGCTTGACGCTGATTATCTGGCTTTCAGCGACAGAGGCATATATGACAATGTCCTCTCTCTCGACGAAGTAAACGGGGCGGAGCTTATCCTTCTGTATTACAGCGTGGGCCGCGAAGTAGATACCAGGCCTCTTCTCGAAGAGCTCTTCTCCCGGGGAAAGACCGTTGCTCTGCCGGTCTGCCAGCCGAAGGGCATAATGAGTTTTTACTCCTATCACGGCCGCATGACCGAGGACGGTTTTTACGGGATCCCGGTCCCCGAAGGCGGCGAGGAATTGCTCCCGCCGCGCGGGACGGTCATGATAGTGCCCGCGCTCGCCTTTGACAACGAGGGATTCAGACTCGGTCAGGGCGGAGGATACTACGACAGATACCTCGCCTCGCACGAGCTGTTCACGGTCGGCGTCGGCCGCGAGGAGCTCCTGCTTGACAAGACCCCGACGGACGCCTACGATATGCCTGTCAATGTGCTCGTAACGGAGAAAAAGACAGTGAGGCTCCGCTGAAGGAGTCCCGCGCACGGCCAGACTGTCGGGATCCGCAGGCGCGGTTACATGCCCGCGGAACTAATTCATCCGTTTCTCCGGTATTCAGCAGTCCGGTCTCCGGACGGCCGGCGGCGAGCCGAACTTTCGTCCGCCGCCGGGACATACTGTGTCGGCACCCCCGAGCGGGTGCATCCCGACCCGATCAAAAAGGAGCCGCCATGTCTGACGACAAGAAAAGCTTTTTTGATGAAATAAACGACCTCGACGGGCTTCTGGAATCTTCCCCGGGCTCTTCGGATATAAGAGACGATGAACTCAGGGATATTATGGATTACCTCGGCGGGGAGAATGCCGCCGGTCCGGCAGTCGAAACGGTCGATGAGATTGTAAAGGAGTATGAGGCCTCCGTTTCGCCGGAACCGACCGCCGTGCTCGATTCGACGACAGTGAGCGATCTGAATTCGCTCCTTCACGGAAACACGGACACGCTTCCCGGAGCCGAGACCCACGTCATTCCGGACGACGTCCGGAAGATATATGAATCGAAGCCCATCCCGCCGGTACCGGAGACCGCCCCAGCTGAGGAGGGTCCGGACCAGACTGAGGAGGAAGACAAGTACGTCGCCAGGAACTACCGGGCGATACACATCGACAGAAGGCACAAGACCGGCTGTCTGGGCGGTCTGCTCTATTTCCTCTTCGTGATATGCCTGAGCGCCGTTCTGGCATTCGTGGGCTGGATCGCGGCCAACGACGTACTCGCGCTCAACAAGCCGGATCATGTCGGGACCGTCGTGATCCCCGAGTCCGCGTTTACCGAGAAGGTGGACGAAGACGGGAACACCTATCAGTCCGCTGACATCTCCGTCGTCGCGGACGAACTCAAGAAGGGCGGCTTCATAGATTATCCGATCCTTTTCAAAGTGTTTGCCAGGTTCGCCCACGCGGACAAAAAGATAGATCCGGGCGAGTACGAACTCTCGACCTCATACGATTTCCGCGCACTGGTGGCGCATATGAAGAAGTCCGCGCAGTATTCCACGGACGAAACCACTCTTGTGACCATCCCCGAGGGCAAAAGTCTGAAACAGACCTTCGAACTGCTTGAGGACGCCGGGGTCTGCAAGGCGAAGGATCTGTGGGACGCCGCGGCTAATTCTGAATTCAACTACTGGTTCATTTCACCGGATTCCCTCGGCGACGAACTGCGGCTCGAGGGCTTCCTGTTCCCGGATACCTACGAGTTCTACGTCAACAGCAGCCCCAACCGCGTACTCGAGAGGTTCCTGAACAACTTCGAGGCGAAGTTCACCGATGAGATGCGTGAAAAAATAGAGGCCGACGGCAGGGATGTCCGGGAGATAGTCATCGTCGCGTCGCTCATAGAGATGGAGGCAGCCAACGATGACGAGCGTCCCGATATAGCTTCCGTAATATACAACCGTCTCGGGAGCAGCGATTATCCGTTCCTTCAGATCGACGCTTCCATTCAGTATATCCTGCCCGAACGCAAGGAGCGTCTGACCTACGACGACCTGCTCATAGACGACCCGTACAACACATATCTCTACAAGGGTCTGACGCCCGGCCCCATAGCCAATCCCGGCCTGGCGTCCATCAAGGCGGCCATAGAGCCCGCCGACACGGACTATTTCTTCTACGCGCTCAACAAAAACGGCGCGCACAGCTTCTTCAATGATTACTATTCGTTCGAGGCCTTCGTCAACAGCGAAGATTTCGGCGGTTAAAGTAATATAAGCAGACAGATATGGAGGATCTCCGAAGTGGAAAAACTGGGACTTAACGAAATTAGAGAAAAATACCTTTCCTTCTTTGAATCCAAGGGGCATCTGCGCCTTCCGAGCTTCCCGCTCATTCCGCAGGGCGACAGCAGCCTGCCGCTCATCAACGCAGGTATGGCGCCTCTCAAGCCCTACTTCACCGGCGAGGCGGAGCCCCCGAGACACAGGGTCACGACCTGCCAGAAGTGCATCCGCACTCCCGATATAGAGCGCGTCGGAAAGACGAGCCGCCACGGCACCTTCTTCGAGATGCTCGGCAACTTCTCCTTCGGCGACTATTTCAAGAACGAGGCCACCTCATGGGCCTGGGAG
>JAEFAK010000180.1 GCA_016287555.1 Oscillospiraceae bacterium | reverse complement strand
ACCGAACATCATGCTCAACGCGGCGGTCGCGGACGTGCTCGAGGGCTTCGCCGACGAGCTCGAGGCTGCCATACGCGACGGCTCCAAGCCCGGCGAAGCGGCCTACGCCCTCATAAGGCACACGGTGAGGGAGCACCGCAGGATAATCTTCAACGGCAACGGCTACGACGAGAGCTGGCTGAGGGAGGCGGTCGAGAAGAGAGGCCTCTCGGACCTGAGGACCACTCCGGAGTGCCTCGCCAGGCTGCTCTGCGAAAAGAACGTCTCCATGCTGGAGAGGCACGGCGTCTACAGCGAGGCCGAGCTGGTCTCCCGCAGGGATATAAGCCTGGACAATTACTGCAGGACGCTCTTCATAGAGGCGAGGACAATGTCCTCCATGGCGGGCAGGCAGATACTCCCCGCGGTGCAGGACAGGCTCGCGTCGGTCGCGTCCGGGCTCATATCGAGGAACGCCGCCGGCTTCCCCGCGGGCGAGGCCGAGAGGGAATGCTTCGAGGAGCTCTCGGGGCTGTCCAACGGCATACGCACGGCGCTCGCGAGGCTGGGAGATGAGCTCTCGCTCTGCGAATCCATGATGGGAAGGGACGGCAAGCCGGGACTCTCGGGAGCCGCCGAAAGGGTGCGCTCGGGGCTCATCCCCGCGATGGAGGAGCTAAGGGAGCTCTGCGACGCGGCCGAGCTCGAGATGCCCAAGGAGCTCTGGCCGTTCCCCGGATACGACGATCTGCTTTTCGGTGTGAGATAGGAGGCTTTTGAAAATGTCCAGAAACAGCGCGGTAGTAGGCATCAACTGGGGCGATGAGGGAAAGGGCCGCATGGTCGACCTCCTCACCGCCGGACACGACGTCGTCGTGAGGTATCAGGGCGGCGGAAACGCCGGGCACACGGTAGTGAACGAGTACGGGAAGTTCTCGCTCCACCTCATCCCGTCCGGCATCTTCAGAAAGGGAGTCGTGAACGTCCTCGGGAGCGGGGTCGCGCTCGACCCGGAGAACCTCTGCAGGGAGATAGAGGAGCTCAGGAGCCGCGGGGTGGAGGTAAGCCCGGACAACCTGATGATAAGCGAGAGGGCGTCGCTGCTCATGCCCTGGCACAGGGATCTCGACGCGCTCGAGGAGGCCCGCCTCGCGGACAGGCAGTACGGCTCTACAAAGCAGGGGATAGCCCCGTTTTATTCGGATAAGTACCAGAAGAAGACCGTCCTCGCGGGTGAGCTCTTCTATCCGGACGAGCTGCGCGTGCATCTGCGCGAGCTTCTCGAATGGAAAAACCTGACGCTGACGCGCGTCTACGGGGCGAAGCCCTATACGATGGAGATGCTCGAAAGATGGCTGGCCGACTTCTGCGAGCCGATAAAGCCCTATATCTGCGATACCGGGGTCTATCTGGCAAAGGCCGAGGCCGAGGGCAAAAACGTCCTGTTCGAAGCTCAGCTCGGCGCGCTGCGCGATCTTGATCTCGGCATCTACCCTTATACGACCTCGTCAAATACGCTGGCGGCCTACGCCCCTATAGGCGCAGGGCTCCCGTCCATGCGCGTCGACGAGGTCATCGGCGTAGTCAAGGCCTACTCGACCTGCGTGGGGGAGGGCCCCTTCGTCTGCGAGATGTCCGGAGAGGAGGCCGAAAGGCTCCGCGAAGCGGGCTTCGAGTACGGCGCGAAGACGGGCAGAGCAAGGCGCGTCGGCGCCGTCGACCTCGTCGCGACGAGATACGGCGTGCGCCTCCAGGGCGCGACGTGCATCGCCCTGACTAAGCTGGACGTTCTGAGCTATATGGACAAAATACCGGTCTGTGTGCGGTATAGGACGGCCTCCGGCGAGACGGAGGATTTCCCGTTCCCGACGGAGCTCGACTCCGCCGAGCCCGTCTTCGAGTATATGGAGGGCTGGAAGAGCGATATATCCGGGGCGCGCCGCTGGGAGGATCTGCCCGCCGCCGCGCGCGAATATGTTTTGAAGATAGAGAGCGCGATCGGCTGCCCGATAACTTACGTATCCGTCGGCCCCGAGCGCGAGAGCATAATATACAGATAGAGAGGGAAGAAACGTGTTCGACGCCGCAAAAGTGACGGATGCCTGCATCCGCTGGATACGGGAGTTCTTCAAGCATAACGGCCCCGACTGCAACGCCGTCGTCGGCATATCGGGAGGGAAGGACAGCTCGACCGTCGCGGCTCTCTGCGTAAGGGCATTGGGAACGGATCGCGTCATCGGCGTACTGATGCCGAACGGCGTACAGAGCGACATCGACTGCGCCCGGATGCTGGTGGATTTCCTCGGCATAAGACATTTCACCGTGAACATAAGCGGCGCCGTGGATAGTTTGAAGGACAGCATCCCGTTTCAGCTGTCGCGGCAGAGCGAGGTAAATCTTCCCGCAAGGATACGCATGGCTGCGCTGTACGCCGTGTCGCAGACCAACGACGGCCGCGTCGCCAATACCTGCAACCTCTCCGAGGACTGGGTCGGCTATGCCACACGCTACGGCGACGGCGCGGGGGATTTCAGTCCGCTCAGCCGCCTGACCGTCCGTGAGGTCAGGGCCGTCGCGAGGGAGCTCGGTCTGCCCGAAAAACTTGTCGAGAAAACTCCGACAGACGGACTATCGGGAAAGACCGACGAGGAGAACCTCGGCTTTACCTACGACGAGCTCGACAGATACATCCGCACGGGCGTCATTGACGACCCCGAAACCAAAAGAAAGATCGACGGGCTGCACGAAGCGAACGTTTTCAAGCTCCGTCCCATGCCTGCGTTCGATCCGGATATCAGGATAAGCATCTCAATTTGAACATACTCAGCAAGGAGAATGATCATGACAGAAAGATTTGAATCGCCGCTCGCGTCGCGCTACGCCTCCGGGCGCATGCTGGAGCTCTTTTCCGCCGATACGCGGTACCGGACCTGGCGAAGGCTGTGGGCCGCCCTCGCACGGGAGGAGATGAAGCTCGGCCTGCCGATCACCGAGGCGCAGGCCGCCGAGCTCGAAGCGCATATAGAGGATATAGACTACGAATGCGTCCGCGCGAGGGAAAAGGAGGTCCGCCACGACGTCATGGCGCACGTCTATGCCTACGGCAAAGCCGCGCCCTCCGCCGCCGGCGTCATCCATCTGGGCGCGACGAGCTGCTACGTGACCGACAACGCCGACCTGATCATCTACCGGGAAGGGCTCGGATTCCTCCGCGAGGAACTCCTGCAGGCCCTCTCCGCCCTGGCGGACTTCGCCGACCGGACCAAAGCCATCCCGACGCTGGGCTACACGCACTACCAGCCGGCCCAGCTGGTGACGGTCGGAAAGCGCGCCTCCCTCTGGATGCAGGACCTGCTCTCCGACCTGGACGAGCTGGAGCAGCTCTCAGCGGGCCTTCCTTTCCTCGGCTGCCGGGGGGCGACCGGGACGGAGGCCAGCCTCCTCGACCTCTTCGAAGGCGACGGAGCTAAGGCCGACGAGCTGAACGACCGCCTCGCGAAAGCTTTCGGCTTCACCGCCTGCTTCGACGTCTGCGGCCAGACCTATCCCCGCAAGATCGACAGCCGGATCCTGAACGTCCTCTCCGCCATCGCGCAGAGCTGCTGCAAGATGGCCACGGACATCCGTCTCCTGCAGCACGACCGCCAGCTGGAAGAGCCCTTCGGCAGCAAGCAGATCGGCTCCTCCGCCATGGCCTACAAGCGCAACCCCATGCGCTGCGAGCGCATCTGCTCC
>JAEFAK010000179.1 GCA_016287555.1 Oscillospiraceae bacterium | reverse complement strand
GGTACGGAAGCAGGCAGAGCGGCGCGCCGGGCTCTTGGGCGAAGTCCGCGGCGGCGGCGACGTTTGCCTCCGAGTCGTTGAGGCCGGGAACGGTCGGCATGCGCAGCACGACCGGGACGCCGAGCCCGAAGCGCACGAAGCGGATGTTTTCGAGTATCTTTTCGTTGGGGACGCCCGTCAGGCGCTCGTGCTCGCGCGAGTCCGCGTGCTTTACGTCGAGCAGCGCGAGATCGACGCGGGAAAAAACGGCGTCCACCGCCTCGCGGGAGGCGAAGGCGCAGCTCTCGACGGCGGTGTGCAGGCCGGCTCCGCGCGCGGCGTCGAGCAGCGCGGCGCAGAAATCCGCGTGCATGAGCGGCTCGCCGCCGGAGAGCGTTATCCCGCCGCCGGAATCCTCGTAAAAGAGCCTGTCGCCCTCGACGGCGGCGAGGACCTCGTCCACGGTCATTTCTTTTCCCGCGAGCTCCCGCGCGCCGGAGGGGCAGGCCTCCGCGCATTTGCCGCAGGAAAGGCAGGCGGCGCGGTCGGTCTCCGAGAGCTTCGCCGCGCCCGTCGGGCAGGCGGGGACGCAGGCCCCGCACCCCGTGCATTTGGCGGGGTAGGTCATGAGCTCCGGTTTCGGCGACTGCGACTCGGGATTTGCGCACCAGAGGCAGCGCAGGGGGCATCCCTTGAGGAAGACGACGCTTCTTATGCCCGGTCCGTCGTGGATGCAGAACGACTGGATGTCGAAGACCGGGGCGGAAAGGGCGCTCACAGCCCCTGCGAGGTGCGCTCGATGACCTCGTCCTGGATCGAGGCGGGCAGGCGCGTGAAGTAGGCGCTGTAGCCCGCGACGCGGACGACGAGGTCCGGGTGCTCCTCCGGCCTGACCTTCGCGTCCTCCATCTCGGCGCGGTCGACGACGTTGAACTGGACGTGCTTGCCGCCGTGGGTCAGATAGGTCTTTATCATCGCGCCGAGCTTGAGAAGATCGGCTTCGGTCTTCATGACGGAGGGATGGAACTTCATGTTCATCAGCGTCCCCTGATAGGCGTCCTGATCGACGGTCATCGCGCTGCGGAAGACGGCGAGCGGCCCGTGGGTATCCTGCCCGTGGTCGGGCGAGAGCGAGGCGTCGGCGAGTATCTCGCCGCCCTTCCGCCCGTCGGGCGTGGCCCCCGTGAGCGCGCCGCCCGGCTGGTGAGCGGAGACGGAGATGGCGTTGGGCTTGAGCGTGTCGCCGTAGACGCAGGGGAGCGTCAGGCAGGTCTCCGCGTGGAGCCTGTATACGTCCGCGACCATCTCGTCGACCTCGCGCACGGCGTTGCCGTATTTGGGGACGGCGCGGAAATCGCGGCGCATGTCCTCGAAGCCCTCCCAGTCCGCGTCGAGCGCGGCCATGAGCTCGGCCATGGTGTATTTTTTCTCGTCGAAGACGAGCTTTTTTATCGCGTAGAGCCCGTTTCCGGCGTTCACGGCCCCGACCGCGCCGAGGACGGCGCCGTTTTCAAAGTCGAAGCGGCGGGAGAACATGTCCTTGCCCGCCTTTACCCCGCCGCGCATGAGCGCCGAGCGGAAAACGTCCGGAAAGAGCTCCTTCTCCGCTATCAGCTCGACGTTGACGCGCTCGTCGGCCATGCCCATGAGATAGCGTATCTCGTCATAGACGGCGGCCCTGACCTGCTCGAACGAGGTCATCTTCGTAACGTCGCCGACATGCATGCCGACCTGCTCGCCCGTATAGCGGCAGAAGCCGTCGTGCAGGGCGATGTCCATGGCGTGCGGGATGATGAAGAAGACGGCGACCTGCGTGCGCGTCCCGCCCTGCACGTTGCCGTCGACGCAGCCCGTCGCGCAGTAGTCGCGCGCCTGCTCGAGCGGGACGCGGTTAGTCTCGCTGCGGGCCGTGAAGAAGTTTATATAGGACCTGTCGCCTATGAAGGCGGGCATGCCGAGGCCGGAGCGCACGCATTCGAGCGCCTTGACCATGAGCGCGTCGGGCGTCCCCTCGTGGACGCGGAGCGTCAGCGTGTGATGCGGCAGGTGGGTCTCCTTCGCCGCCTCCAGAAGCAGGTACGTCAGCTCGTTGGTCGCGTCGGTGCCGTCGGCCTTTACCCCGCCTATGGTCCAGTTGTACCACTTGGCCATGCCGGCGTTCTTGGTCCTGTTGGCCTTGCCGGAGACGCGGTTGAGCTTCATGACCTTGCAGCGGAGTATCTCCAGCAGCTCCAGCACCTCCGCGTCGGTGATGCGGCCCGCCTCGATATCCGCCTTATAGTATGGATACATGTACTGGTCGAAGCGCCCCGCCGTCGAGGTCGGGGAGGGGCAGACCATCAAAAACGTGAACCAGAAGCTCTGCAGCGCCTCGCGGAACGTCTCCGCCGGAAATTCCGGGACCTTGCGGCAGATGCGCTCCATCTCGCGCAGCTCGGCCGCGCGGGCGGGGCACTCCTCCTTCGCCGCGAGCTCCGCGCAGAGGTCGGCGTAGCGATGCGCGAAGCGTATCCACGCCTCGAAGACGAGGACGACGCCCTCCCAGAAATTGCGCTTGTCTATGGAGTCGGGCGCGTCGTAGCGCAGATCGCGCAGGCACTGCTTCGCCTCGTCTATTATTGAGCGCGCCCCGCGCGAGAGTATCTGCGCGAAGTCCACGCAGACGAGCGAGAGGCCGGGACCGAGCCCGTAGCCGCTCATGGCGTAGCCGCCGCCGGAGCCGCCCTTTTTGTCCTTCCACGGGGGCAGGACGACGCCCGACTTCATGAAGGGCCAGAGCCGCTCGTTCTCGCCGAGGCTCTTTCCCATGGCCTCGACGAGGGTCTGGTTGGAGTCGTTGCCCGCGAAGCGCTCGTTGAGGCGGTAAAGCTCCTCCTCGTCCTCGGGGCTTATCGTGTATATCTCGCTCTTGAGCGCCTCGACCTCGTCGCGCGTCCAGACGCCGTATTCATACTGCATCTCCAGCCCGAAGGGCTTGCTCGCGCCCGAGCCGCAGAGGAGGTCCTCCGGCTCGATGAAGATGGTTATGTTGTCGAGGACGTGGGCGCAGAGCCTGCTGCGGCGCAGGAGCGTCGGCTCGCCGCGCGTCTCGTCGAGAGACTCGTTTGCCAGCCTGAAAAGCTCGACGCAGAGCGGGTATTTGTTGACCCGCAGGCTCTCCTTCATGCGCTTGACTCTGTCCGTCATAAGGGCTCCCCCTTCGATAGATCGTTATGATATATTTTCCCGCGTTTACGGCGCGTTGTCAAGAAAAAGAGCCCCCGCCGTTTTGGCGGCGCGATGAGGGCATCGCGCCCTACGCGCCGCCCGGCAATGCGGCGAGGTCAGAAAATCTCCGCGTAGGGGCCGATGACCACATCGGCCCGCATCTCTCCGTCTCTCGTCCCCCGTATCATCGGCGCGATGAGGGCATCGCGCCCTACGCGCTTCCCGCGGGTGCGGCGAGGTCAGAAAATCACCGCGTAGGGGCCGATGCCCACATCGGCCCGCGTCCCTCCGTCCCTCGTCCCCCGTATCTGCGGCGCGATGAGGGCATCGCGCCGATGAATGAGACGTCGCTGACCGCCGAAGCCGAATGCGTAAGGCCGGGATAATGATAATGATAATAATGTAGGGGAGGGGCTTGCCCCTCCCGAAAACCGCTCCGAGACGACGGGAGGGGCAAGCCCCTCCCCTACGGGCTCCCCGCGGGAGCGAACGATACGGAGCGCGCGACGACGAAAAAAAGCCCCCGTCCGCTCGGACGGGGG
>JAEFAK010000178.1 GCA_016287555.1 Oscillospiraceae bacterium | reverse complement strand
CCTCGGAAAAGAAGAGCCGTTCCTCTATCTCGTTGCGGATACGGTCATCAAGGAGAGCGAGGCCGCCTATCCCGAGCTTCGCGAGAAGCGCGACTATATCGTCCGTGTCATAAAGGCCGAGGAAGAGCGCTTCGATCTGACGATCGACTCCGGCATGCGTATCCTTGGCGGCATGATAGACGACTGCAAGTCCTCCGGCAGGACCGTGCTTGACGGGGCCGACTGCTTCAAGCTCTATGATACTTACGGATTCCCGATAGACCTGACCCTTGAGATCCTTGCGGAAAACGGCCTCGACGCCGACAGAGAGGGCTTTGACAAGCTCATGAATGAGCAGCGTGAGCGCGCCCGCGCCGCGACTGCCGCGCTCGGTGATTTCGGATGGGCCGCCATAGACCTCGGTCTTCCCAAAAACGAGCAGACCGATTTCACGGGCTACGAAGCCTTTGAAAACGACGACGCCAAAGTGCTCGCAATAGTCTCCGACGGTGAGCTCTGCTCCGAGGTGCGCGAGGGAGACGAGGCTGTCATCGTTCTCGATAAGACCCCGTTCTATGCCGAAATGGGCGGCCAGTGCGCCGACGTCGGCGATATAGAAAAGGACGGCGCGCTCTTCAGAGTTACGGACGTCCATAAGTCCAAGGACGGCAAGTATATGCACTCCGGCGCAGTCCTCAAGGGCAGCTTCAGCGTCGACGATACCGTCAAGGCCGAGATAGACGCAGACCGCCGCCGCGCCATCATGCGCGCCCACAGCGCTACGCATCTTCTCGACGCCGCCCTCAAGGAAGTTCTCGGCTCGCATATCGAGCAGGCCGGCTCTCTCGTAACGCCTGATACCGTCCGCTTCGACTTTACCCACTTCGCGGCGGTAACGCCCGAGGAGATAGAGAAGATAGAGGAGCTCGTAAACAAGAAGATCCTTGATGACCTCGCTGTCGATATCCGCGAGATGCCCATAGAGGAGGCCAAGAAGTCCGGCGCGGTCGCGCTTTTCGGCGAGAAGTACGGCGATATAGTCCGCGTCGTCAGCATGGGGGATTTCTCCAAGGAATTCTGCGGCGGCACGCATCTCGCCAACACGGCCAAGGTCGGCCTGTTCAGGATAGTCGCCGAGTACTCCGTCGCGGCCGGCGTCCGCAGGATAGACGCCGTCGTCGGCATGAAGGCCCGCGAGTACCTGCGCGATACCGTCGCCGTGAACAAGTCTGTGGCTGAGATACTCAAGACGTCCCCGGCAGAGCTTGTCACGAAGGTCAATCAGAATCAGAATGAACAGCGCGAGCTTCGCCGCGCGCTCGAAAAGCTCCGCACAAAGCTCATCCAGCAGGAGACCAACAGCTTCCTGCTCGCCTCCAAGGACGTTAAGGGCGTTAAGCTCATAACCGCCGTTCTCGAGGAGGCTGACAGCGATGCGCTGCGCTCCGCGGGAGACTATCTCAAGAGCAAGTCGGAAGATATCGTCGCCGTGCTCGCCTCCGTTGCGGCTGAAAAGATAAGCTTCATCGCCGTCTGCGGCAAGGGCGCCGTAGCGCGCGGCGTCAAGGCCGGCGAGATAATCAAAAACGTCACGAAGATAGCCGGAGGCTCCGGCGGCGGCAAGCCCGACGTCGCGATGGGCGGCGGCAAGGATGTCATGAAGGTCGACGATGCGCTGGCTTCAGTCGATGAGATCGTCGGCGCGATGATCAAGTGAGGTAAGACATGTCAGACTGCCTATTCTGCAAGATAGCCGCCGGAGAGATACCCTCCGCGTGCGTGTACTCAGACGATCTGGTATACGCGTTCAACGATATCGACCCGCAGGCGCCGAAGCATTTTCTCGTGATACCGAGGGAGCACATCGCTTCATGCGCCGAGATAGGTCCCGGAAACTCCGCGGTCGTCGCACACATCTTCGAAGTGATCGCGAAGCTGGCGAAGGAACTCGGCTTTGACGACGGGTTCAGGGTCGTGTCCAACTGCGGAGAATCCGCAGGACAAAGTGTGAAGCATCTTCATTTCCACGTCCTGTCGGGACGCGACATGACCTGGCCTCCGGGCTGATATTCAATTCAACAACAAGGGCCGCCGTGCGGAAAGGTGCAGTTTCTGCATTACCGGCAACGGCGGCCGTATTCTAGGTTCCGTTTTCAGGGAAGACATATGCGGGAAGGAGGAAAGCGGCATGGCAGGGAAAAAGGAAAACAGGCCCGATCCGGGATTCGAGCGGCTGAAAGCCGACATTAAGGCCGGAGTTCCGGCGAAGGCATACATACTCGCCGGACAGGAGACCTATCTCAAGGATCACTATCTCGGCAGACTGCGCTCCCTCATACTCGACGGGCCCATGGAGGATTTCAACTGCAAGTACATCGACGGCTCGGATTTCGACCTGAACGGCTTCGCGGACGCCATCGACACGCCTCCGTCCTTTGCCGAACGCACCTTCGTGGAAGTCAGGGACTACCAGATATTCGACATCGACAAGGATGATACCGAGGAGTTCATAAGCATAATATCCGATCTCCCGGAATGGGTGTGCCTGGTGTTCGTCTACGATGCCATTGAATACCGGAGGGACGGCCGGCGCACCGGTCTCGCCAAAGCGGTGAAGGACAACATCGTCACAGTGACGATAGACGAACAGGAAAGAAGCGATCTGATCCGCTGGATAACTTCCCATTTCAGGGCCCACGGGAAGAATATCTCCCGCGGGGACTGCGACTATCTTCTGTTCATATGCGGCAGCCTCATGAGCGGACTGAATTCCGAGATAGAAAAGATCGCGTCCTGGTGCTCCGGGGATACGGTGACCAGAGCGGACATAGACGCCGTGGCTATACCCGTGCTCGAAGCCGCGGTGTTCGATCTTACCGACGCTCTTTGCGAGCGGAGGGTCGCAAAGGCGGCGGACGTTCTGTCGGACCTCATCACGATGCAGAACGAGCCTCTGCCCATTCTGGGCGCCATAGGAACGAATTTCCGCAGGATGTTCGCGGTGAACGTGCTCGACAGGAACGGCGCAGGCATGGAAGAACTGATGTCCGCGGTGAAGACCACGTCGGAATACTACGCCAGAAAACTGCTGGAATTCTCCAACAGGTTCGGGATCCGGCGCCTGGCGAAAGGAATAGAACTGTGCGCGCAGGCTGACCTGGACCTGAAAGGCTATTCGTCTTCCGATCCCGACAGGCTGTCAGACCTGCTCGTCGGACTCGCGGGCCTGAGCTGAGCGATGGAAAAGACACATGTTTCGGAGACGGTAATAGTCGAGGGAAAGTATGATAAGAACACCCTCTCGCAGTTTCTCAACGCAAACATAATCGAGACTTCGGGCTTCGGCGTATTCAACAGTCCGGAGACGGCGGAGCTCATACGGACGCTGGCGAAGAAGACAGGCGTGATCGTCATGACCGACAGCGACGGAGCGGGATTCATGATAAGGAACTTCATAAAGGGCGCCGTCACGGAAGGAAAAATACTGCACGCATACATCCCCGAAGTGCCGGGAAAGGAAAAAAGAAAGGTCCGTCCCGGAGCCGAGGGCCTGCTCGGAGTCGAGGGGATGGACCGGCAAACGGTGCTGAAGGCGCTGCGTGACTGCGGCGCGGATATCGGCGAAGGACCGCACGGCGCCTCGGAAAGCCGCGTGACCAAGGCTGAACTGTACGGATTAGGGCTCAGCGGGGGAAAGGAGAGCGCCGCCAGACGCGACGCACTGAAGAAAAAGCTGGGCCTTCCCTCGAAACTGAGC
>JAEFAK010000177.1 GCA_016287555.1 Oscillospiraceae bacterium | reverse complement strand
TTGACGCACTCGATGTCCTGCACGATGAGACGGAGCCTGCCGCCGACGTCTATGATGCTCGCGACGAGGGCCTTGCCCGCCTTCCCCTCGAAGACGAGGCGGGCGGGATCGCCCCTGTTCATGCCTATGCCCAGCGGATGGGTCTCGATGCGGGGCCTTCCGGCGGCGAGGCTGGGGCAGACCTCAAGCATGTGCGCGCCGAGGCTGTATTCCTGCCCCTTGACGAGGTGGTAGGTGTAGTCCTCCATGAAGCCGGAGGCGCCCTCCGGGCCCATGGCCTTCATGACGGCGGTCAGCGCGGCGATCTTCCAGTCGCCCTCGGCGCCGAAGCCGAAGCCCTGCGCCATGAGGTGCTGCGTCGCGAGCCCGGGGAGCTGGTCCATGCCGTAGAGATCCTGGAAGGTGTTGGTGAAGGCGCGGCAGCCCTCGGCCTCGAGCATGGAGCGAATAGCGAGCTCCTCGCGCGCCTGATAGCGGACGGCGGCGATATCGTTGGTCGCGAAGTCGTAGGCCGCGCGGTATTCGTCCATGAGCGCGTCGATATCGCCCTCCGCGACGGCGTTCATCGCGGCGACGAGATCGCCGACGGCCCACGTGTTCACACGCCAGCCGAGCCGGAGCTGAGCCTCGATCTTGTCGCCCTCCGTGACGGCGACCTCGCGCATGTTGTCCCCGAAGCGCATGACGCGCATTTCGCGCGAGAGCGCGGCGGCCGCGGCCGTCCTCATCCATTCGCCGAGGCGGGCGAGGACCTTCTCATCGCGCCAGTGGCCGGCGATGATCTTGCGCGGCTTGCGCAGGCGCGCGCCCGCAAAGCCGTGCTCGCGGTCGCCGTGCGCGGCCTGATTGAGGTTCATGAAGTCCATGTCGATCTCGTCGTTGGGTATCTCGACGTTGTACTGCGTGGCGAGGTGGCACCACGGCTTTGTGAGCGCGGCGAGCCCATTGAGCCACATCTTGCTGGGGGAAAACGTATGGCACCACGTGACGACGCCGGCGCAGTCGGTATCGTAGTTGGCCTCGCGCACTATCGCGCAGACCTCCGCGTCGGAGCGGGCGGTGACCTTATAAACGAGCTCGTAGGGGAGCGCCCTGCTCATCTCGGCGGCCATCTCCGCCGCGCGGGAGGCGACCGTCGCGAGCACCTCGGGCCCGTAGAGGTCCTGCGAGCCGACGACAAACCAGTATTTCATAATATCCTCCTCACAGGTTCTCGACGGCGGAGCGCTCCACCGCGAGGCCTTTTTTGAATTTTTCGAGATATGCGTCGAAGCCCGCAGCATCCCTTTCGTCGGGCGCGAGCGTGACGGACTTCGCCGAGGCGAAATGCTCCGCGAGGAACGCCTCCAGAGTCTGGCCGGGGGCCTTCTGCATCATGTACGCGCTCAGCAGCGCCATGCCGTAGGGGCCGCCCTCGCCCGCTGTCTCGAGGAACGTGACCGGCGCGCGGCAGGCCGCCGCGAGGAAGCGCTGGGCGACGCCGGGGGTCTTGAAGAGCCCGCCGTGCCCCGTCAGCGAGTCTATCGCCACGCCTTCCTCGGAGAGAAGCTCCATGCCCGTGCGAAGCGTCGCCATCGAGGAATAGAGCATCGCGCGCATGAAGTTTGCGAGGCTGAACGAGGCGTCCGGCGCGCGCAGGAAGAGCGGTCGCCCGTCATCGAAATGCGTGACGGACTCGCCCGTCAGGTAGTTGTAAAAGAGCAGGCCGCCGCAGTCGGGGTCGCCCTCGAGGCTCTTGAGAAAGAGCTTGGTATAGAGCTCCTCCGCGTCGCCGCCGAAGAGCCCGACGGCTTCGCGTATGAGCGCTGCCCAGCCGTTTATGTCCGAGGTGCAGTTGGAGCAGTGCACCATGGCCACGGGGCTGCCCGAGGGCGTCGCGACGACGCCGACCTCGGGGTATACGCGCTTCAGGGGCCGCTCGAGGACTATCATCGAGAATATGGAAGTGCCGGCCGAGACATTGCCCGTCCTCGGCGCGACGGCGTTCGTGGCGACCATGCCGGTCCCCGCGTCGCCCTCGCAGGGGGCGAAGGCCACGCCCGGCGCGAGCAGTCCGCCCAGCAGCTCCGAGCCGCTCTCGGTCAGATATCCGGCGTTCTCGCCCGCGGACAGGATGCCCGGCAGCAGGTCCGCGACGGACCAGGGCACGCCCATCATGGAGGCGAAGACGTCGAACTTGGCGATCATCTCTTTGTCGTAGCCGAGATCGGGGCCCAGCGGCATTATGCCGGAGGCCTCGCCCACGCCGACGGCGTTGACGCCCGTCAGCATATAGTGGACGTATCCCGCGAGCGTCGTTATGTGCGCTATGCGGGGGACGTGCTCCTCGCCGTTGAGTACGGCCTGGCAGAGGTGCGCTATGCTCCAGCGCTGGGGGATATTGAAGCCGAAGAGGTCGGTCAGCATCGCCGCCGCCTGCCCGGTCATCGTGTTTTGCCACGTCCTGAAGGGGACGAGCAGGTTCCAGTCCCTGTCGAAGGCGAGGTAGCCGTGCATCATGGCCGAGACGCCCATCGCGGCGATCCTCTCGCGGCCCTCGACGGCGGCGAGCGCCGTCCGCAGTCCCTCCCAGACCTGCTCGAGCGGGTAGGTCCAGACGCCGTTTTCATGCCTCGCGGCCCAGATATAGTCGCCGGAGGCGACGGGGAGGCGCCCGCCGTCTATCGCGACGGCCTTTATGCGCGTGGAGCCGAACTCCACGCCGAGAAATCTGTCTTTTTCGGGCATCTTATCCCTCCGTTCTTTTATAGCGCAGGACGTTCCAGCTGTGCTTCGGCAGCACGGGCGCGCCGCCCGCGGCGGGCAGGGAAGCGGGCTTTACCGTATCCGGCGCGTCGGCCGTGTTGACGGCCTTGAGGTCGTCGCAGTACATGACCGTATGCTCGAAGAGCGTCACTTCTCCGCAGTCGGAAAGCTCGAACTCGAGCTCCATGTCCTCGCTCAGCGAGCGGTTGACGGCGAGCACCGTGACCTCGCCGTTTTCTTCGTCAAAGGAGACGGCTGCCTCCAGCGCGGGGACGGAGCCGTATTTCCCGGCCTCCAGCTCCGGGCATTCGACGCCCGCGCGCAGGCTCGTTCCGCGGGCATGGCGCGAGGCGTGGAGCATCGGGTAGAATATCGTCTGCACCCAGCAGCGCCCGCCCGTCTCCGTCATTATCGGGGCTATGACGTTCACGAGCTGCGCCAGACAGGCCATCTTGACCCTGTCCGCGTGGCGCAGGAGCGTTATCAGCAGGCAGCCCAGCACCAGCGCGTCCTCGAAGTTGTAGACGTCCTCGAGAAGCGGCGGCGCGAAGCCCCATTTTTCGATCTTTTTGTCCTGCTCGTTGGAGTGGAACCAGACGTTCCATTCGTCGAAGGAGAGCATCATCGTCTTGTCCGAGCCGAGCTTTTTCCCGACGCGGTCGCATATGCCCGCGACGGTCGAGATGAAGCCGTCCATGTCCTTCGAGCAGGCGAGGTATTCGGCGGTGTCGCCGTTCCTGTTGCCGTAGTAGCTGTGCAGGGAGATATAGTCGACGAGGTCGTACGTGTGCGTGAGGACGGTCTCCTCCCACGTCCCGAAGGTCGGCATGCCGGAATGCGAGCTGCCGCAGACCGTCAGCTCGACGGTCGGGTCGACGGCCTTGAGGACCTTCGCCGTCTCGGCGGCGAGGCGGCCGTATTCCTCGGCGGTCTTCGCGCCTATCTGCCAGGGGCCGTCCATCTCGTTGCCGAGGCACCAGTATTTGATGCCGAAGGGCTCAGGGAAGCCGTTGGCGCGGCGCATGTCGCTGAACTTCGTCCCCCCGGGGAAGTTGCAGTATTCGATGAGGTCG
>JAEFAK010000176.1 GCA_016287555.1 Oscillospiraceae bacterium | reverse complement strand
ACTGTGCGGGAGCGACGCGTCCTCAATATACGCTTCATAGGCGGCGTCAAACAGAATCACCGCGCCGGTGGCGTTCGCGTAATCCACCCATTCTTGCAGCTGCGCGCGGCTGAACACCGCGCCGGTGGGGTTGTTGGGCGAGCACAGATAAATCATGCCGGCGCGCGCGTCTTGCGGCGGCGCGGGTAAAAAGCCGTTTTGAGGCCCGGAGGCAAGGTGCACGATTTCGCGCCCCGCGATGACGCAGGCGTCCACATAGGCGGGGTAGGCGGGCTCGATGACGAGCGCCGCGCTCTCGCGCGCAAAAAGGTCCTGAATATCGCCCAGTTCGTCGCTGGCGCCGGAGGAAACAAACACCTCATCCGCCGCGAGCGCAACGCCGCGTTCGGCGTAGTGCGCGGCAATCGCTTCGCGCAGAAACGGCGCGCCGCATTCGGGCATATAACCATGGAAGCGCTCCCTGCTCGCCTGATCTTCGACGGCCTCGTGCAGGGCCTTTATGACCGCGCCGCACAGCGGCAGGGACACGTCGCCTATGCCCATGCGGTAAAGGCGCGCGCCGGGATGCGCCTCGAGATAGGCGCCGGTCTTCCGGGCGATGTTGTAAAAGAGATAGGAATCCTTCAGATCGGCATAGTGCATATTCGGCGTCGTCATACGGCGGTCTCTCCTTCGTACACCCATTCGGCGGGGCCGGTCATTTTGACGTTTCCCCCGGCTTCGACGCTTATTTCCAGCGTCCCTCCGTCGAGCTCGACGGCAACGGGAACGCAGCGGCTGCAGCAGCCCTTTTTGACGGCGGCGGCCGCGCTCGCGCAGGCGCCAGTGCCGCAGGCCATGGTCACGCCGCTGCCGCGCTCCCAGACGCGCATACGCAGCCTGCCTTCGCTTATGATCTGCACGAATTCGACGTTGACCCCGCCCGGGAAGGCGGCGTGCTTTTCGAGGGCGGGCCCCAGCGAATACAGCGGCGCTTTTTCCATATCGTCTACGAAGACGACGAAATGCGGATTGCCGACAGATACGGGCGTCCCGGCGACGGCGCATCCCCCTGCGGTCAGCTCCATATCGTCGCCGACCTCCGCCCTGCCCATGTCGACCGTCACGCTCCTGATCCTGCCAGCGGCAGCCTGCATCTTCAGAGTCTTTATTCCGGAGAGGGTCTCCACGGTCAGGCGCGTCTTGTCGGTATACCCCTTGTCATAGACGTATTTCCCGACGCAGCGGATGCCGTTGCCGCACATCTTCGCCTCGCTCCCGTCGGCGTTGAAGATGCGCATTTTGAAATCGGCCGAGGCGGAGGGCGAGATGAAGATCATCCCGTCCGAGCCGGCGCCGAAATGGCGGTCGGAGAGCTTCCGCGAGAGCTCCGCGGCGTTTTCGGGGACCTCCCCGTAGACGTAGAGATAATCGTTGCCCAGACCGTGCATTTTGGTAAAGTGCATTTGCGCAGCTCCTTTCATTCGGCGTCGACGGTGCTGACGCCGAGCGTGACCTCCTCGAGCACGTCGAGCAGCATGCGGACGGTGTCGAGCGAGGTAAGCATGGTTATGTTGTTCTGGGCGGCAGCGCGGCGTATCGCGACGCCGTCGCCGTAGTGCACGCCGGAGAGTACGGCTCGGGTATTGATGACGTAGCTGACGTAGCCGGCGCGGATGGAATCGAGGACCTCCTCGCTCCCCTCGCTCGGCTTTCTTCTTATCCTCGTCCTTATCCCGTGGGCCTTGAGGACCTCGCCCGTCAGCGACGTCGCCTCGATATTGAAGCCCATGTCGTAAAAGCGGCGGATGAGCGGAACGGTCTCCTGCTTGTCCTCGTCCGCGACGGAGACGAGGACCGTCCCGTAGTTCGGAAGGCTCAGCCCCGCGGCCAGCATGGCCTTGTATACGGCCCTGTGGAGCTTTTTATCGTAGCCTATGGCTTCGCCGGTGGACTTCATCTCCGGAGACAGATAGGCGTCCATGCCGCGCAGCTTGGAAAACGAGAAGGCCGGGACCTTGACGTAGTACCGCTGCTTTTCGCGCGGATACCTTTCCGTTATCCCCTGCTCGCGGAGCGAAACGCCCAGCATGACGAGCGTGCCGATGTCCGCGAGGCTGAAGCCCGTCGCCTTGGATAGGAACGGGACCGTGCGCGACGACCTGGGATTGACCTCGATTATATAGACCTTTTCCTCCGGGTCGACGATGAACTGGATATTGAAAAGGCCGCGTATGCCTATGCCGAGGCCGAGCTTTTCGGTATAGTCGAGTATGGTCTGCTTTACGCGCCCGGACAGGCTGACCGGCGGATAGACGCTTATGGAGTCGCCGGAGTGGACGCCCGTCCTCTCGACGAGCTCCATTATGCCGGGCACGAAGACTCTCTCCCCGTCGCACACGGCGTCGACCTCGACCTCCTTGCCGCGGATATACTTATCAACGAGGACGGGCTTATCCTCGTCTATCGCGACGGCGGACCTGAGATAGTCCCACATGGAGGCCTCCTTGGCGACTATCTGCATGGCGCGCCCGCCGAGCACGAAGCTCGGCCGGACGAGGACGGGATAGCCTATCTCGTGCGCAGCCTCTACGCCGGCCTCTATGCTCGTCACGGCCCTGCCCTCGGGCTGCGGGATGCCGAGCTCGAGCAAGAGCTTTTCGAAAAGGTCGCGGTTTTCCGCACGGTCGATAGCGCCGCAGCCGGTCCCTATTATCCTCACTCCGCGCTCGCTCAGAGGCCCGGCGAGGTTGATCGCCGTCTGCCCGCCCAGCGTGGCGATGACGCCCTCCGGCTTTTCAAGCGCGATGACGTTCATCACGTCCTCCGGGCAGAGCGGCTCGAAATAGAGCTTGTCCGAGCAGGTGTAGTCCGTGGAGACCGTCTCGGGGTTGTTGTTGATGATTATGGCTTCGTAGCCGGCTCTTCTTATGGTCTGGACCGCATGGACTGTGGAGTAGTCGAACTCTACGCCCTGGCCTATCCTGATGGGGCCTGCGCCTATGACGATGATCTTTTTCTTGTTCCCCAGTTTCGATTGGTTCTCTCCGCTGTAGGATGAATATAGGTATGCTATATATTTCCCCGTATGCAGGGTGTCTACCATCCTGAAGGAGGGGATTATCCCGTGCAGTTTCCTGAGCATATATACGTCTTTTTCATCGATGTTCCACTGCTCTGCTATATATCTATCGGAGAAGCCCATTTTCTTGGCTTCTCTTAAAGTATCTATGCCGTGGCTTCTTGAGATCGCCGTTTCCATATCCACGATCTTTTTGAAGGATTCGAGGAAAAGAGGAGTGATCATCGTGATCTCATGGAGTTTTTCAAGGCTTTCTCCCATGCGTATCAGTTTGAAAATGGCGAAGACGTTATCATCGTGGAATTCTCCGACGTATGAGAGAAGGTCTTCTCTGTTCCAATCATCGAATTTACGCAGGCTAAAGTGATATGCTCCGATCTCGAGGGATCTTACGGATTTGAGCATGCATTCCTCAAGATTCGAGCCTATGCCCATGACTTCGCCTGTCGCTTTCATCTGCGTACCGAGTACGTTGGGTACGGTGGTGAATTTGTCGAAGGGGAACCTTGGGAATTTAGCAACGATATAGTCAAGAGACGGTTCTGTCGAAGCAAAGCCTCCTGCAACGGGGATCTCGTCTAAAGACATGCCCACTGCTATTTTAGCCGTTACCCTTGCTATGGGATAACCGGATGCCTTGGATTCGAGTGCATATGAGCGCGATACCCTCGGATTTACTTCGATGAGATAATATTCGCTGCTGTCCGGGTTCAATGCGAACTGGACGTTGCATCCGCCGGATATCTTGAGCTCTCTAATGATCT
>JAEFAK010000175.1 GCA_016287555.1 Oscillospiraceae bacterium | reverse complement strand
TTTTGTGCGAGCGGGGTCAGCTTCGGATCGTACTTGTGCTGCATAACGGCCCTTTCTGAAATGCCCATAAAATTGCCCCTCCCCTACAAGCTTCCGGCGGGAGAAGCCTATGGTGCGCGGCGTTTACGCGGTCGCTTCCGCCTGCGCGAGGGTCTCCGCTTCCTTCTTCTTCGTCAGGCGCATGGCCTTTATGAACATCGGAAGCAGTATGCAGCCGTTGAGGACGTCCGCGACGCCCTGCGCGATGCACAGGCCCGTCACGCCGAAGATGAGCGGGAGGATATATATGAGCGGGATGAAGCAGTAGCCCTGGCGCGCGGTGCTGAGTATGGCGGCCTGCTTCGGCAGGCCGACGCCGGCATAGAACATGTTTATTATCGCGCCGGAGCCGTGGATAAAGAGGAAGATCGACTCCGTCCGTATGGCGAGCATGGCGTATCTGTATATATTCTCGCTGCCGGAGGAATTGAAGAGGCCGACGAGCGGCCGCGCGAAGGCGAAGAGCACCGCCCCCAGCACGAGCCCGCAGCATATGCCGAGCTTGGTCGTGAATATGAGGCTGCTGCGCACGCGGTCGAACTTCTTCGCGCCCCAGTTGTACCCGACGACGGGCTGATACCCCTGCCCGAGGCCGAGCATGACCGAGAAGGGGAACATCATGACGCGCGTCGCGACGGAGAGAGCCGCGAGAGCTTCGGTCGAAAACGCGCCGGCGCGGCGGTTGAGGCAGATGAGGGCGATGACGTTGAGCAGGGCGCGCAGGAACGAGGCCATGCCTATGCTGACGACCTCCTTTATGTCCTCCCAGACGAACTTGAAGAAGCGGATAGAGAGCGTCACCGCCGTCTTTTTCCGCAGGTACGGGAAGAGCAGGATCGAGAAGCTCACGAACTTGGAGATGGCGGTCGCTATCGAGGCGCCCTTGATGCCGAGGCCGAGCGTAAAGATGAATATCGGGTCAAGCACGCAGTTGAGTATGCCGCCGAAGCCCATGCCTATCATGGCGAGGGTCGTGCTCCCCTCGCTGCGCAGGACCATATTGAGGATGACGCTGCCTATCATGAAGGGCGCGGCGTAGAGCACGTAGGAGCCGTAGTCTATGGAGAAGGCGCGGCAGTCCTCCGTCGCGCCGAGAAAGTCCACCAGCGGGCCGATGAAGAGGCGGCCGACGCCCGCTATCAGCAGGCCGATGCCCAGCGCGAAGAAGACGGACGTGCTCATGACCCGGTTCGCGTCCCTGTCGCGCCGCTGGCCGAGCAGGCGGGAGATATAGCTGCACGCGCCCGCGGCGATGAGCATAGCGAACATCGTTATGCAGCGCTCGAGCGAGTGGTTGACGCCGACGGCGGCCGTCGCGCTCGTCCCGAGCCGGCTGACGAAGAAGGTGTCGACGACGTTGTAAAACTGGGTTATGAGCTGGGCGACGACGGTCGGTATCGCCATGCGGGGAATGAGGGTATGCAGATTCTCCGTGCCCATGAGCTCGCGGTTGAGACGTGCCAAAGCTATCACCTCGATAGACATATCTTACCATGGTTAAGCGCTTATGGCAACAGCGAAGTTTGCCGCTCCCGCGCGGCCGTTTTCTGCGGCGCGATGAGGGCATCGCGCCCTACGCGCTTCCCGCAGGTGCGGCGATGCCGGGAGGTCTCCCCGCAGGGGCCGATGTCCGCATCGGCCCGCGCCCTTTCATCCTCCGTCTCTCCCCGGTCATCCTGAGCGGAGCGAAAGACTCTGCACGGGGGTTGACATTTGTTATCCAACGTGATATTTTGAGGATAACAAGCGTTATATAAACCCCGGAGGTGCGCTATGATATCTTTATCCGACGGCGAATGGAAGCTGATGAATCTGCTTTGGGACGAGAGCCCGCTGACGATAGGCCGCATGGTCGAGGCCCTGCGGGGCGACACGAACTGGTCCAAGGCGACGGTCAACATCATGCTCGGCCGTCTCGCGGCCAAGGGCGCCGTCAGCGTCGATACGACCGGGCGGGCCAAGCTCTATACTCCTCTGTTCGGCCGCGAGGAGGCCGTCCGGCAGGAGGCGCGCGAATGCCTCGGCCGCATACGGACGGGCGGCATAGGTCTGCTCGTCAGTACCATGGCGGAAAACTGCGAGCTCTCCGACGAGGAGATCGAGGAGCTCGAACGCATCCTGAGGAAGGGGAAGGAGCATGGATAAGCTCGGCTGGTTCATAACGTCTGCCGCTCTCGCGGCGGTCGTTATAGCCGTGCGCGCCCTGTTCGGCAAACGCATGAGCCCGCTCGTGCGCTGCCTTATCTGGCTGCCGCTGCTGCTGCGCATGCTCATCCCCGGCGCGCTCTTTTCCGCACCCGTGAGCGTCGTGAACGTGACGGAAGGGGTAGCGGCTTCGCTCTCCGAGCCCGCAAAGGACGCGGAGCCCGCGGCCGATACGGAGCTTCGATCGCCGGAGCCCACGCCGTACCCCTACGGGCGGCCGCCAGAGGAGACCCCGGCTCAGTCCGCCGAGCCCGCCGCGCCCGCTCCGCAGGCCGCGCCTTCGCGCATCCCGCTCCGGACGATACTGATCTGGGTCTGGGGCGCGGGAGCCGCGGCGGTCGGGATCGTGTTCCTGACGGAAAACATCATTCTGCGGAACAGCCTGCGGGAAAAGCGCAAGCCGCTCAAGCAGGGCATTTTCGGAGTTTATACGGTCGAGGGGCTCGATTCCTCGTGCCTCTTCCTCGACTCTATCTACATTCCGGCCGGGACGGAGGGCGACGAGCTGCGCCGCGTCCTCGCCCACGAGCGTGCGCACAGGCGACATCTGGACGGGCTCTGGGCGCTGTTTCGCTGCGCCGCGCTCGCGCTGCACTGGTTCGACCCGCTGGCGTGGTGGGCGGCGGTGCTCTCGCGGCGCGATCTGGAGATATTTGCCGACGCGGGCGCGATAGCCTCCCTCGGCGAGGACGAGCGCGTCGCCTACGGCGAGACGCTCATCGCACTCTCCGCGCGCTACAAAAAGGGCGTCTCCCCGCTCTGCGCCGCGACGCGCATGACGGGCGGCAAACGCGCCCTGCGCGAGCGCGTGGAAAACATCGCCTCCGGGCGCAGGACGGCGCTTATAACAGCCGCCGCCGCGCTGATAATAGCCGTCGCCGCCGCGGTCTGCGCCTTCGCGGGCGGCCCCGCCAGGGCGACGCCCGCCCCGGAGCTCGTATCGAGCGTCCCGCCCGGAGAATCCTCGCCGCTGCCGCCGCTTCCCGAAGCGCGGGACTGCCGGATGGAGGATACCTTCGTCATATCCCGCGACGGGGACGACTTCGTCATAAGTCCGTCGGGCTCCGGCGCGACGCGCAGGCAGGTCGCGGAGGCGTACCTTTACGATCTTAAAAACGACTATCCTGACTTTGTCGACGGCCTCGCCGCGCCAAGCGGAGATATCCGCCTCGGCATGAGCTACGCCGAGGTCATGGAGAGCCTCACCGGCGAGCCCTTCGAGGGCGAGCCCGATATAAACCTCGTCATCGAGACGGATGAGTTCAATTCCTATGCCGGCGACCCGTGCAGCATGAAATTCGAGTTCACGCGGCGATTCGAGGGCTACGGCGACAGCATACCGCTTTACCGCATCACCCTGAACTTCGACGAGGGCTACGAGGCCGAGACATGGTTCGAGATTTACAGAAGGTTCACCGAAGCCTTCGGCGAGCCTGTATACGCGTCGTCGACCGAGTTTTTCCAAAACGCCGACGAGCTGCGGCCTCTGCTCGAGGATTGGAGCATAAACCCGATCGTCATGTGGGGCGCGTCGGAAAAGAGCCTCTCCGTCGGGCTAGGCGGCTCGGGCTTCGGCTTCCATAACATCTCCGT
>JAEFAK010000174.1 GCA_016287555.1 Oscillospiraceae bacterium | reverse complement strand
TTCACGACGGGAACGAGTTCGAGACCGGCGTCCGCCGCGAGATACGCGTTGGCGAGCGTCTGCGCCTCGATCCCCTGCGTCGCGTCGACGACGAGAAGCGCGCCCTCGCACGCGTTGAGCGACCTCGACACCTCGTAGTTGAAGTCGACGTGGCCGGGGGTGTCGATCATATTGAAGATATAGCTCTCCCCGTCCGGGGCGTTGTAGTCGATACGCACCGCGCGCGCCTTGATCGTGATGCCGCGCTCACGCTCGAGATCCATATCGTCGAGAAGCTGTTCTTCCATGTCGCGCTTCGCGACCGTATCCGAAAATTCGAGTATCCTGTCGGCAAGGGTGGACTTGCCGTGGTCTATATGCGCCACGATGGAGAAATTTCTTATCTTATCCTGCATCGCTCACACTCCCGCCGCTTCTTTTATCCGGAGGAGGCCCGGCTCGGCCGCTTCGGCGAACGCTGAGACGTCGAGCTCGACGGCGCCCGTCTTCCTGACGCGCGCGGCCATACCCGCCTCGCCCGCGGAGACGGCGGCGGCGCACAGCGGCAGCGCCTCTTCCTTTTCCAGCACGCAGCCCCCGCCCTCGCCGAGAAGGCGCGCCAGCTTATACAGCGTTGCGGCGACGGCCTCGGCTGCCTCGTTCATGAGCGCCTCGTCGCCCCTCTTCTCGAGCGCCGTGAAAAGCTCGACCGCTCCCCTGCAGCAGGCGGCGGAGAGCGAATCCTCGCCTCCGGGATAGTCGCCCGACCTGCCGTCCGTCCTGCCGAGCAGGTAGTCGGCGGAGACGCCGTAATAGTCGCAGGCTCTGGTCAGAAACTCAAGGCCAGGCTCGCGCAGGCCGTTTTCATAGTGGGACAGAAGCGCCTGGGATATATGCAGCTTCGAGGCTGCCGCGCGCTGGTTTACCCCCTTCTCTCGGCGGAGGAGGGACAGCACGGCGGGAAACCCTTCTTTCATGCTTTTAGCTCCTTTTTGATAACTCTTTGTATACTATAACAAACGGCGTGTCGTTTGTAAATGGAAATTCGCCGGGGACTTGATTTTTTTGCCCGGTTTTGCCTCTGATTTTGCTCTGCGCGCTTGCAAAACACGTCCTGATTGCGATATAATCTTTGTATATGCAAATTGGGGCAGTCTGCACAGCGGACCGCCGAAAAATTAATACGAAGGAAGATGTATCAACATGGAAGAATTCAAGGTAACGGTCGAAGGCAGCGGCAGGCACGTGCACGTCACCCGCGAAACGCTCGATATCCTCTTCGGCAAGGGCTATGAGCTCACCCCGAAGAAGATGCTCTCCCAGCCCGGCCAGTACGCCTCCGAGGAACGCATCGACGTGATCGGCCCCAAGGGCACCTTCAAGAACGTCGGAATCATCGGGCCCTGCCGCAAGGAGGACCAGGTCGAGGTGTCCTTTACGGATATACGCACTCTCGGCATCGACGCTCCCATCCGCATGAGCGGCGATCTCGAGGGCACCCCGGGCTGCACGCTCGTCGGCCCGAAGGGCAGCGTCGAGCTCAAGAAGGGCGTCATCGTCGCCCAGCGCCATCTGCACTGCTGCCCCGCCGACGCCGAGAAATACGGCATCAAGGACGGCGAAGAGGTCATCCTCAAGGTCGAAGGCCCCCGCTCGCTCTATTTTGATTCCTGCATAGCCCGCGTCGGCCCCACCCACGCCACCTTCATCCACGTCGACTACGACGAGGTCAACGCCGCCGCGCTCTTCCCCGGCAATACCTACGCCATAGTCCTCAAGAAGTCCGATCACTGCAAATAATCCTCCGCAGCGGGGAAAACTAACGATAACGAGGGAGCCTTTGCACCGATGAACCGTCAGTTGCTTTTCATCAGAAATCCGACCGCCGGAAGCTTCCGCGCCCAGAACACGTTTCTCGACGCGGCCGACGAGGTCTTCAGGAGCAGCTACAACACCTATCTCTATTCGACGAGATACGGCGGAGACGCAGCGCGCATCGTCGCGGAGACGGGCTCGCGCTATGACCGCATAGTCTGCTTCGGCGGCGACGGCACCCTCAACGAGGTCATAAACGGCCTCATGCATCTGGAAAAGAAGCCCGAGCTCGGGTATATACCCGCCGGCACGACGAACGATTTCGCTGCCGGGCTCGGGCTTTCGAAGGATCCCGTCCGGGCGGCGCGCGACGCCGTCACGGGCGTGGCCTCCCCTCTCGACGTCGGAGAGACGGGGTCCGGGAAGTTTTTCTCCTACGTCGCCTCCTTCGGCAGCTTCACGAGCGCGTCCTATTCCGCCCCGCAGGACGTCAAGAACGCGATAGGCTACCCGGCCTATCTGCTCGAGGGCATCAAATCTCTCGCCGACCTGCACAAATACCGCGTGCACGTCGTATCCGACGAGGTCGACGTAGAGGACGATTTCATTTTCGGCGGCGTAAGCAACTCCACTTCGCTCGCGGGGCTAATCAAGCTCACGAGAGATCAGGTCGACATGAACGACGGGGTCTTCGAGGTCCTCCTCATAAAGTCTCCCGCAAGCCTGACCCAGTTCTCTGAGATAGTCAACGGCATCTTCTCGCACACCTTCAAGAGCGACAACATCCTTTTCTTCAAGACCTCGCACATCAAATTCGAATGCGACGTTCCCTTCGCATGGACGATAGACGGCGAATTCGCCGGGGTCGTTCGTGAGATGGAGCTTTTCAACCGCTTCGGCGCGATAAACATGGTCCGGCCGAGCGCGAAATAGAAAGAAACAGAGGTACAGACATGCTTTCCATCAGAGGACTCAGCTATGAGGTCGAGTCTGAGCACGGCCCGCTCACGATCCTCAAAAACATAGATCTCGACATCGAGACCGGGCGCTTCGTCGTCATCACGGGCCCGAACGGCGGCGGCAAGACCTCACTCGCGAGAGCGATAATGGGCCTCGTCCCCGCCTCGGCAAGGTCCATGACCTATAACGGGACGGACATCACCGGCCTCGACGTCACCGAGCGCGCCAAGCTCGGCATAAGCTACGGCTTCCAGCAGCCGCCCCGCTTCAAGGGCATGCAGGTCACGGACCTGCTCTCCATCGCGGCCGGCAGGGAGCTTACCGACGGCGAATGCTGCGCTTATCTGACGCAGGTCGGCCTCTGCACGAGCGACTATCAGGGCAGAGAGATCGATTCCGGCCTCTCAGGCGGCGAGCTCAAGCGCATCGAGATCGCCTCCATTCTCGCAAGGAACGCCTCTCTCATGATATTCGACGAGCCGGAGGCCGGCATAGACCTCTGGAGCTTTGCGAGGCTGACCGAGACCTTCCGAGAGCTGCACGAGAATTCCGAGAGCACGCTTATCATCATCTCGCATCAGGAGCGGATAATCCGCCTCTCGGACGAGATAATCCTCATTTCCGGAGGCGAGGTCACCATGAGCGGCCCGACCTCCGAGATATTCCCCAAGATCATGGACGCGACCGTTCCCGGCTGCGCGTTTCTGGAGGGCCGCAGATGAACACTATCGAAAAGAACCTGCTTGAGCAGGTCGCCGATCTTCACGAGATACCCATCGGGGCGTACAACATCCGCCGCGACGGCGAGTCCGCCGGGCGCAACAGCACGGCCAACATCGAGATCACGAGCAAGACGGACAAGCCCGGCATCGACATCCGCATAAAGCCCGGAACGAAGAACGAGAGCGTCCACATCCCCGTCATCATCACCCAGTCGGGCTACGGCGAAACGGTATATAACGACTTCTACGTCGGGAAAGACAGCGACGTGCTCATCGTCGCGGGCTGCGGCATACACAACTCCGGCTGCGACACCTCCCAGCACGACGGCATCCACGCCTTCTATCTCGAGGAGGGCGCGAGAGTCAGGTACGTCGAAAAG
>JAEFAK010000173.1 GCA_016287555.1 Oscillospiraceae bacterium | reverse complement strand
CATGATCCCCGGTCAGGGCACGCCGCCGGTCGGGATATCGCAGGACGAGCGGTATAATCCCGACTTCGCGCCGATGATCTATATCCGATTCCCCTGGCCCGAGTTAAGCATTCATACCGTTTATGATTATAAGGCCGCTCTGCGCGGCGTCGCCTCCTGCGAAGTCCTCAGCGTCGAGACCGACGAGGAGCTGACGCGGCGGAACAGGGAGGCGCTCATCGGGAGCGATCTCGCCAAATCGCGCGGCGTCACGGACGAGGAGATAGAGGACGGCCTCGAGGCCGTGCGCGTGACGTACAGGATAGTGTACGACGAGACCGTTCCGCACATGATGGGCAGCGGCACCTACGAGACGATGTATCTCATGCTCAAGGACCGGAAGAGCGGGCTCTGGGGCATATTCGACGTCCTGACCCCGGCGCTCGTCGAAAACGCGCAGGGCGCGCCGCAAGACTGACAAGTTTGAAAAAGTTTCCGTTGTTTTTCCCGCGGAAATGATATACAATGATCTGTAAAGACAGATCGGGCACGGACGAAAGGAGTAATCGCCATGAAAAAAAAGGTGATCCCCCTCGTTCTCGCGCTTGCGATGCTGCTCTCGCTCGCGGGGTGCGCGAAGACGCCCGCTCCCGCGCCGAGCGCGGAGCCGACGGTTCCGGCCGTCTGGGCGGGTGAGGACACCTTCGTCATCTTGCGCGAAGGGGAGGATTTCGTCATCTCCGGCGCAGGGTTCGACGTGACCCGGAAAGAAGTCTGCGGCGTCTACGGGCACGACATCAACGAAGAAGGCTCGGTCGAGGACGAGTGGGCAAACGGCCCCGTCCCGCCCATAGGCGGCGATATCCGCTTCGGCATGAGCTGCGGCGAGGTCGCCGAGAGCCTCACGGGCGTCCGGCAGGAGCTTGAGCCGAGCCTTACGCTCAGCTCCGGCTACGTCAATTCCTACGCGGGCGCGCTGACCCGGATGCGCTTCCAGTTCGACGTTGAGAGCGACCGCCTCTATCTGATGGGGCTCGACTTTATGACGGACGACCCGGCGGCGGAGTGGTTCGCGCTTCTCGAAAAGTTCACGCAGGCCTTCGGAGAGCCCACGACGCCCCCGCGCGGAGACTATACGACGCCGGAGGAGCTGACCGCCCACCTCGCTGACGGCAAGCACTATGCCGCCGCCGCGTGGGAAGGCGAAACGAAGGGCTTTGCCCTGATGATACGCCCGCAGGGAAGCGAGCTTTCAGTGTCCGTCGAGATGAAATGGCTCGACCTGATGCCCGGCATGGCCGGAGTTCAGGCGGGCTGATAAAAAGGAGTTGATAATATGCCCGGAGTAGTAGATTACGAAGCCATAAAGCAACAGCAGCAGGCCATGAACAACAGGGTCCTGCAGCGCGCGAAGGAGCACCCCGGCAAGCCCATGAAGTTCTGGAAGCTCCTGCTCATCATCGGGCCGATATTCCTCGTTATGGTCGCTCTGTTGGTGTTTGCGCTGTATATGGACGCAGGCCATTGACTTGACTGCCACAGTGCCTGTCGCAGACCTTTGATAAAGGCTGGTTTTTGAAGGAGGCGAGCTTATGGGAGGACCCGTAGATTACGAGGCAATGAAGCTGCAGCAGCAGGCCATGAACGCCACTGTGCTCGAAAGGGCGAGAAAGCATCCCCCCAAGCCCATGAAGGCATGGAAGCTGTTTCTCATCATCGGCGTCATCTTTGCTTTGATGATAGCCTTTGTGCTGTTTTTGAATTCGAACCTTATGGACGAGCTGATATCCCGCATGAAGCCCCTTCCCTGAACGATACCGCTGAAGCTGCGAGGCGGCCCTTTTGTCACGAGCCCGTGACGGAAGGGCCGCCCCTTTGTCTCTTGACGTCGGGACGCCGAAAACCGACCCGCAAAACGGCGAAGCGTTTTTCGGGCCGATGTGGACATCGGCCCTACGCGGAGATTTTCGTGCCCGGCGCATTACAGGGAGGCGCGTAGGGCGCGATGCCCTCATCGCGCCGCAGATACGGGGGACGAGGGACGAAAGGGCGGAGCGACGTGGGCGTCCTCGCCGAGCGCCGCCGCGGGCGGCATTTGGGTATGGATTGCGGCGCGAGCGTGTGGTAAAATAAAAAAGCCGAACGCGGAGGAACAAGGTATAATTGAACCCGATCCCCCATATCCCCCCTTTCGCAAAGGGGGGCATACAGACGGCACGGAGGAAACGCGCATGAAGAGCATCAAAAGCGTATACAAGATAGGCAACGGGCCCTCCAGCTCGCACACCGTCGGCCCCTACAACGCCGCCGGCCTCGTCGCCGCGCGCTGGCCCGACGCGGACGAATATCTCGTCACGGTCTACGGCTCGCTCGCCTTCACGGGGACGGGGCACGGCACGGAAAAGGCCATCCAGACCCGCCTGCCGAACGCCGTCGTCGTCGGCGACACGGAGACGACGGACATCCCCCACCCGAACACCATGCTCTTCGTCGCGAAAAAGGGCGGCGCCGAGCTCGGCCGCGTGCGCATCTTCAGCATAGGCGGCGGCTCCATACGCGTCGAGGGCGAGGAGAGCGACGAGGAGAAGGAGGTCTGGCCGCAGAAGTCCTTCGCCGAGATAGCCGAGGTCTGCAAAAAGCAAAATATCTCCCTCGTCGAGTTCATCCGGCGCATGGAGGGGTCTTCGCTCTGGGATTACCTCGCCGTCGTCTGGAAGGCGATGCAGGACGCCGTCGAGCGCGGCCTCGCCGCCGAGGGGACGCTCCCCGGCAGGCTCAACCTCACGCGCAAGGCGAAGATGCTCTATCTCAAGCGCTGCCACAACGAGTCCTCCGACCTGACGCAGAACCGCCTCATCTCGGCCTACGCCTACGCCGTCAGCGAGGAAAACGCCGACGAGCACGTCGTCGTCACGGCCCCGACCTGCGGCAGCTGCGGCGTCATCCCCTCGCTCATGTACTATATGAGCCGCGACCGCGGCTACTCCGACGCGGAGATACTCGACGCGCTCGCCGTCGCTGGCCTCATCGGCAACCTCATCCGCACCAACGCGAGCATCTCCGGCGCCGAGTGCGGCTGTCAGGCGGAGATAGGCAGCGCCTGCTGCATGGGCGCCGCCGCCATGACCACGCTCTACGGCCTCGGCATCGCCGAGACGGAGTACGCCGCCGAGACGGCCATGGAGCACAACCTCGGTCTCACCTGCGACCCGGTCTACGGCCTCGTGCAGATCCCCTGCATAGAGCGAAACGCCGTCGCGGCCATGCGCGCGGTGACGAGCGCGGGGCTCTCGATGTTCCTGACCGAGACGCGGAAGATATCCCTCGACGACGTTATCGCGACCATGTACCAGACGGGGCTCGACATGAACGAGAAATACCGCGAGACCTCCCACGGCGGCCTCGCCTCGATATACAGGGAAAAGGCATGAAAGCGGCCGTCCTCATCGACAACGTCCCCGGCGAAGGGCTTGCCGGGGAATGGGGGCTCAGCCTCTGGATAGAGCACGGAGATAAGCGCATCCTCTTCGATACGGGCGCGACCGGCGCCTTCGCCGAAAACGCCGAAAGGCTCGGCATAGACCTCGCCTCGGCGGATCTCGCCGCCCTTTCCCATGCGCATTACGACCACGCCGGCGGCATGGCGGAGTTCTTCGCGCGCAATTCCCGCGCGCCCATGTTCGTCCGCGCCGGAGCGGGCGAGGACTGCTTCAAGCGCGGGGAGGACGGCCCCGAATATATAGGCATTGAGCGCGGCGCGCTCGAAAGATACGCCGCCCGCATCCGCTTCGTGTCCGGCCTTTTCGAAATCTGCCCCGGCGCGTGGCTCCTGCCCCACGGCGCGCCGCATCCCGAGCGCGCGGATGAGCTGCTCCGCCTAGAGGGCGGCGGG
>JAEFAK010000172.1 GCA_016287555.1 Oscillospiraceae bacterium | reverse complement strand
CGAGCGCACCAAGAACGATAACGGACTTACCATCCCCGTCATAATCACGGTCTATGCCGACCGCAGCTTCTCCTTTGTTACCAAGACTCCGCCCGCCGCAGTCCTGCTCAAGAAGGCCTGCAACATCGAAAAGGGCTCCGGAGTTCCCCAGCGCGACAAGGTCGCCACGATCTCCAGAGCCGAGGTCCGCAAGATCGCCGAGCAGAAGCTCCCCGACCTCAACGCCGCGGACGTCGACGCAGCTACGAGCATGATCGCCGGTACGGCGCGCAGCATGGGCATCACGGTGACCGACTGAGTCGCCGAACGTGGGAGGATCATTCCGACACACCACATTTAGGAGGAAGTAAAATTGTTCAGAAGTAAGAATTATAAAGAGAGCACCAAGCTCATAGACAGAAGCGAGCTCTACGATGCCAAAGAGGCGTTTGAGATAGTTACCAAGGCTTCCAAGGCCAAGTTCGACGAGACCGTCGAGCTCCATGTCCGCCTCGGCGTCGACTCCCGCCACGCCGACCAGCAGGTCCGCGGCGCCATCGTGCTTCCGCACGGCACCGGCAAGACCGCCCGCGTCCTTGTCTTCTGCAAGGAAGAGCGCATCCCCGAGGCCCTCGCGGCCGGCGCCGACTATGCCGGCGGCCAGGATCTCGTTGACAAGATCCAGAAGGAAAACTGGTTTGATTTCGATGTCGTCATGGCGACTCCCGACATGATGGGCATCGTCGGCCGTCTCGGCCGCGTGCTCGGCCCCAAGGGCCTCATGCCGACCCCGAAGGCCGGTACCGTCACCCCGAACATCACCCAGGGCGTGACCGAGATCAAGGCCGGTAAGATCGAGTACCGTCTCGACAAGACCAACATCATCCATTGCCCCATCGGCAAGGTCTCCTTCGGAGCCGAAAAGCTCTATGACAACTATGCGGCGCTCATGTCCGCCATCATAAAGGCCAAGCCCGCCGCCGCCAAGGGCCAGTACATCAAGAGCTGCGTCACCGCCTCTACGATGGGCCCCGGCGTAAAGATCAACGCGCTCAAGCAGCTTGCGTGACCGATCGATGAAGAAAAAGGCGCGTTCGTGACTGAACGCGCCTTTTGTCTCAAATAAGCTCCCGTTCACTGGGAAAGGGGGACGCGTCCCGTGCCTATCAAAATTCCCGATCAGCTCCCGGCAACGTCCGCGCTGATAAAAGAAAACATATTCGTCATGACCGAGCACAGGGCTCTCCATCAGGATATCCGTCCGCTAAAGCTCCTCATACTCAACCTCATGCCGACAAAGATCGTGACGGAGATACAGCTCCTGCGCAAGCTCTCCAACACGCCCCTGCAGATCGAGGTGGAGTTTCTCAGGACGCTGTCGCACGACGCGAAGAACACCGACGCCGAGCATCTCGAGGCCTTCTATACGAGCTTTGACAGCGTGCGCGAGCGCCGCTTCGACGGCATGATAATAACGGGCGCCCCCGTCGAGCAGCTCGACTTTGACGACGTGGACTACTGGCCGGAGCTCTGCGAGATAATGGACTGGACGCGCACGAACGTCCACAGCACGCTCCATATCTGCTGGGGCGCGCAGGCCGGGCTCTACTACCACTACGGCGTGAAGAAATACGACCTGCCGAAAAAGCTCTCCGGGGTCTACCTGCACACGATGGAAAAGCCGCTGTCACCGTTTTTCCGCGGCTTCAACGACGAATTCTTCGTCCCGCATTCCCGCTATACGGAGGTGCGCCGCGAGGATATAGAGGCCGTGCCGGAGCTGGAGCTCATGTCGACCTCCCCGAAGGCGGGAGTATTCGCCGTCAAGAGCGAAAACAACCGCCGCATCTTCATTACGGGCCATCCCGAGTATGACGCGGACACGCTCGCGCTGGAGTATAAGCGCGACCTCGACAAGGGGATAAATCCCGACGTCCCGGAGAACTATTTCACCGACGACGATCCCTCCAAGCCGCCGCGCGTAACGTGGCGTTCGCACGCCCAGCTGCTCTACAACAACTGGCTCAACTACTACGTCTATCAGACCACGCCGTACGATCTGCGCGGCATGACGGACAAATAAAAGCACTCGCGCCGGGAAAAGCTCCCGGCGCGTTTTTCATGCCCCTTATTGTCAAAGCAGCGGCCTTGTGTTATTCTTTTGGCAAAGAGAAAACGCGATAAGGAGCGAGCAAAATGGCCAGCAACAACAGGATACTTTTCCACGGGCCCAACGGCATGGTGCGCTATCACGCCCCGGAGCCCACCGAGGAAGAAAAGAACTACAGGCCCGGGATAAAGACCGTGACCGAAGCCGCCCGCGAGGTCGAGGTCATCCGCGAGGCGGACGTCGTAGTCGTCGGAGGCGGCCCGGGCGGGTTCGCCGCCGCGATATGCGCCGCCCGCACCGGGGCGAAGACCGTCCTCCTCGAGAGATACGGCCATCTCGGCGGCATGAGCACAGGCGGCCTGGTCAATATCGTGCCCAACCTGACGGACATATACGGCAAGCGCTATATAGGCGGTATCTGCCAGGAGTTCCTCGACAGGATGGATTCCATCGGCGCGGCCTTCCGCCCGGCCGAGAGCGAATGGGGCTCGACCGAGCCGAACGTACTCAAGTACTATAAGGATTCGAGCTTCCACCACTTCTTCGTGAGAAAGAACGCCGAGGGGCAGGAGACCCTGCTCTATACGACCATATTCGACCCGGAGATAGGCAAGAACGAGATGAACCGCATGGTAGCCGAGGCGGGCGTCAAGCTCTATCTGCATTCCTGGGTGACGGACGTCGTCATGGAGGAAAACGCGGTCAAGGGCGTCATATTCCAGAGCAAGTCCGGCCGCCGCGCCGTCCTCGGCAAGGTCGTCATCGACTGCACCGGCGACGGGGACCTGCTGCCCTGCGCAGGAGCAGAGTCCAATGACAACATAGGCGGAGACATGCGCATCAAGCACCTTTGCTTCGGCTTCTGGGTCGGCGGGGTGGAGTTCCGCGCCTTCGACAAGTTCACCAGCCAGTATCCGGACGAATACATGAAGCTGAAAAACGAGCTGCACGACAGCGGGCTCTACGTCAGCTTTTTCCGCGGCATGCTCAAGGATCAGGAGGACGTCGCATGGTTCCACCCGCATTTCGTCGCCGCCTGCCAGACGGACGTGGACGAGATGACGAGGATAGACGTCGCCGGCCGCGATAAGGCCGTCAGGACATGGGAGCTCCTGCGGGAAAAGGCGCCCGGCTTCGAGAAGAGCTATATCCGGCTGACCGCGCCGCAGCTCGGCACTACCGGAGGCCGCAGGCTCGTCTCCGAGTACGACCTCACGGAGCCCGACCTCTGCCGCGACGAGCCCTTCGAGGACACGATAGCCATCTTCCCCAACAACGACCGCGGCCCGGATTCCCTGCGCTGGAGCAGGGTCTTCGTGCCCCTGCGCTCGCTCATCCCGCAGAAGACGGACGGCCTCATGGTGGCATGCCGCGCATTCGGCTCGGACGACGAGGCGAACAACTGCTTCAATCTCGTGCCGCACTGCATGTGCTTCGGACAGGCCGCGGGCATAACGGCCGCCATCGCTGCGCGCGACGGGATAAGGCCGCGCGACGTGCCCTACGCCGAGGTGCGCGGAAAGCTCCTCGAGGGCGGCGCGATACTTCCCTGAACAGAATGACGGAAGGCCGTACGGAGATCGTCCGTACGGCCTTTTTCGTTGCCGGCGTCACGCGCAGTCCGCGCCGGCTGCGCATGGAAAAAAGAACGCCGCGGGAGCGGTCAGCTCCCGCGGCGGGGAAGACGGGGATGTCCTACCTGGAGTTCTTTTCGTAAAGGATGCGCAGTCCGTCCAGCACGAGCGTCGGATCGTAGGTCATCTTATGGCTGCAGAACTTGATGATGGTCTCGCACAGACCGCCGGTCGCAACGAGCGAGGC
>JAEFAK010000171.1 GCA_016287555.1 Oscillospiraceae bacterium | reverse complement strand
CGACGACGACCAGAAGGAGGACGTGCACCGCTTCTTCAGGACGGTCGTCGAGGTCCATAAGAAGTTCTACAGGAACGTCAAGAAATGGTTCAACGCCGACATCGTCAACTTCAACGACGACTGGGGCTCCCAGCGCGCGGAGTTCTTCTCCGTCGATACGGCGCGCGAGATGCTCCTGCCCTACACGACCGAGCTCGGCGAGTATGTCCACTCGCTCGGCATGTACTGGGACCTCCACTGCTGCGGCTTCGTCGAGAATTTCGTGCCGCTGTTCATCGAGGAGCACATGGACTCCTGGGGCGGCCAGGCGCTCAACGACAAATACAAGCTCAAGCAGATGTACGGCGACAGATTCATCTTTACCGACGGCCCGAAGGTAAAGCCCGACGCCACCGAGGAGGAGATGGACGCGGCCGTCGCCGAGTTCATGGCGACCTCCGGCGCGGACAACCGCATCCTCGTCGACGGCAGGATGATGAATCCCGTCCTGCGCAAGAAGATATACGAGGCCTCCCGCAAAAATTACGACCGCCTCGTCGCTGAGGGCAAGGCCATCCTGTAAGCCCGGAAGCGCATAACAAGACCCCGTATAACAAGACCCCGTTGGAAATCTCCAACGGGGTCTTATCATATGCAGGGTCGATCAGTCGCAGGGGGAGAGGTAGACGTGGCCGTCCTCGCCGCTTTCCATGATCATGAAGCGCTGCTCGACGCCGCCGGACACGTAGGTGAGCATGAGGTCGGGCAGGATCTCGGGGATGTAGGTCGAGACGAAGATGCAGTCGTCGTCCGTCATGCGGTTGACGGCGTAGAGGTCGTTTCCGGGGAAGAACTCGAAGGTCTCGAAGCTGCTCCAGCCGTGGTTGATGCGGACGTCGTAGACGACGCCGTCGGTCGTGAAGTAGAACTTCTTGCCGGCCTCGTCGATGACGAGACGGTTGATGCTGCTGATGCCGAGAGGCTCGGAATCCGAGACGAGGACCGTGCCCTCGCCGTCGTCGTGCACGGGCGGCATATACTCGGACTTGAGCAGGGAAGTCAGCTCCCCGTAGGGGACTGTGAGGAACTGCGGCCCGTATACATAGGGCGCGACGATGTATCTGTTGACTATGATGGTGATGCCCTCGTCGTCAAAATACCAGACGTCGTCGAGGACGAGGTCGGAGACGGTCTCCTCCCAGCCCTCGTAGAAATCGGAGACGAATTCGAGGCGGCCGCCTATGACGGCCAGGCGGGAGTTTATATATTCCTCCAGCGAGCGGTCCCCGGCCGCGCATATATCGCGCAGGGTCAGCAGCTCGCCGGTCTTGGCGTCGAAGTTGAGGGTCGTGAGCCAGTCGTTCGGATGCGGGCCTCCCGAGGTCTCGGCGACTGTCATGACGACGGCGACGGCGTTTTCGTCGGCTCTGGCGGGCTCGTACGTGCGCGCCAGACCGTAGGGCGTCCAGAAGCCGTCCGTTCCGTCCTCAACGGCTTTGTCGTACTGCGCGAACGCGTCCGAGCGGAGCTCGCCGAGGCGGATGTTGTACTCGTCGTCGAGACCGGAGAAGACCTCGGCTATGGCGTCGGAGACGTCGGAGCGGGCGCTCTTTATGAGGATGCTGTCGGTGTCGGTCACGAGTATCTCGATCCCGTCCTCGTTGGTGACGACGGACTCTGCGTTGGAGACGGTCGCGTATATCTTGTCGGGAACGGCGGGGGTGGGCTCCGGAGTCGGAGTGGGCTCCGGCGTCGCGGGCGCGTCGGGCGTAACGTCCGGCGAGGGCTCGGGCGTCGCGGTCGGGGCCGCGGGCGTCGGCGTGGGTTCGGGCGGCAGGGGAGAGATGGTGCAGCCGGCGAGAAGGGCCAGCACGCAGATTATCGCCGCCGCTATGGTAAGGGTCTTCTTCATGGGATTACCTCCTTTGCGGGGGAAGGCTTTTCAATGCGGAAGCGCCCCCGAAGGGAGGCGCTTCCGTATCTTATGCGTTGCCGTGATCTTACTTGGCATCCCTTGCGTCGAGAGCGTCGATAATGGCGGGGATGACCTTGAACAGGTCGCCCACGATGCCGTAGTCGGCGACTTCGAAGATGGGAGCGTTCTCGTTCTTGTTGATGGCGACTATATAGCCGGAGGTCTGCATGCCGGCGAGGTGCTGGATGGCGCCGGAGATGCCGCAGGCGATATAGAGCTTGGGCTTGACGGTCGTGCCCGTCTGGCCGACCTGATAGCTGTGGTCGATCCAGCCGGCGTCGACGCAGGCGCGGGAGGAGCCTATCGTTCCGCCGAGCCTGTCGGCCAGCTTGCGGATGATGTCGAAGCCCTCGGGACCGCCTATGCCGCGGCCGCCGGAGACGATGATGTCGGCGTCGGACAGCGAGGCGATCTCGCCGACCTTCTTGACGACCTCAAGGACGTTCTGCCTGATCTCGCCGGGCTTGAACTTGACGTCGAGCTTGATGAGCTCGCCCTTCCTGCCGGGTACGCGGACGGGCTTTTCCATGACGCCGGGGCGGACCGTCGACATCTGGGGACGGTGATGCGGGCAGACGATGGTGGCCATGAGGTTGCCGCCGAAGGCGGGACGGGTCTGCATGAGCTTCTTGTCCTCGGGGTCGATGTCGAGCTTGGTGCAGTCGGCGGTGAGGCCGGTGCCGCACTTGACGGCGAGGCTCGGCGCGAGGTCGCGGCCGATGTGGGTGGCGCCCATGAGAACGATCTCGGGCTTGTACTTGAGGATGGCCTTGTAGATGGCGTTGGTGTAGCCGTCGGTGGTGTAGCCCTTGAGCTCGGCGGCGTTGGCGTAGTAGACCTTGTCCGCTCCGCACTCGAACAGCTCGTCGACCAGATCATCGACGTCGCTGCCGACGAGGACGGCGGCAAGCTCGGTGCCGATCTCATCGGCAAGCTTGCGGCCCTCGCCGAGGAGCTCGATGGAGACGTTCATGAGCTTGCCTTCGCGCTGCTCGGCAAATACCCACACGCCGTGGTAGAGGCTGATGTCGACGTTGGACATGGAGGACTCGGTGCGCTCGATGGCTCCGAAGGGGCAGTTATCGGCGCAGACGCCGCAGTTGGTGCAGGCCATGCCTACGACGGCGAGCTTGTTCTCCATGGTGATGGCCTGGAACGGGCAGTCGCGGACGCACTTGCCGCAGCCCTTGCATTTTTCAGCGATAATATTTATAGCCATTTTTGCGCTCCTCCTATATAACGTGCTTTTCGGACAGCTTCGCGACGACGGCGGCAGCCATCTCGTTGATCGTGCCGGAGAGCATCTCGCCCTTGCCCTTGGGAGGCGGGGTGAAGCTGCGCATGACGTTCGTCGGCGAGGCGGTGAGACCGCACTTGGAAGGATCGAGCTCGACGTCGTTCTCGTTCCAGATCTTGATGCAGTCGGCTTCGCAGGCGTAAAGGATGCGGCCGATGGTCATGTAGCGGGGCTCGTTGAGCTCCTTGATGCAGGTCAGCACGCAGGGAGTCTGGACCTCGATGACCTCGAAGCCGTCCTCGAGCTGACGCTCGACGACGACGCTCTTCTCCTTGTACTCGCGGACCTTCTGGACGTAGGTCACGACGGGGAGACCGAGACGCATCGCCAGCTGCGGGGCGACCTGGGCGGTGTCGCCGTCGATGGCCTGACGGCCGGCGAAGATGATGTCGTAGTCGCCGATCTTCTGGATGCCGGCGGCGAGGGTGGTGGAGGTGGCGCAGGTGTCGGCGCCGCCGAAGGCGCGGGACGAGAGCAGGACTGCGTCGTCGGCGCCCATCGCGATGCACTCGCGGAGCATGATCAGAGCCTGGGACGGGCCCATGGAGACGACAGTCACGGTAGAGCCGGGATTGGCGTCCTTGAGGCAGAGAGCCTCTTCAAGAGCGTTGGCGTCGTCCGGATTGAGGATGGAGGGAACGCCGTCGCGGATAAGAGTACCCTTTACGGGATCGATCTTGACCTCGTTGGTATCGGGCACCTGCTTGGCACAAACGATAATTTTCATCTATGTTCCCT
>JAEFAK010000170.1 GCA_016287555.1 Oscillospiraceae bacterium | reverse complement strand
GAAAAGCCCTCTCTGACCTCGACGCCCTTGACTGGGACGACCTGGACGGCTATGGCGTCGCTCGCGGTCCTGTCGAGCATGGTGGTGAAATCGTACATGGAATTTCTCCTTCCCGTCCGCGCTCGGCTTTTCCCGACAGCCTCCGCGCGGCCGCTCTCTTCTATATTCTTTCATGATTATATCACGCCGCGCTCGCCCCGTTCAAGGGAAGTCTTGAAATCCCGCCCGTTCAGGTATAAAATGGGAGAAAATAAAGCCGCAGCGCCCCTGTGGGAAGCGCCGCCCTTCAGGACCTGAAAAAAGCGCAGGCAGCCGTATCTCCCGTCCAAATCCCATAGCGCAAACCAGCGAAGCGTTTGCGCTATGGAGAGGAGGAGCAGCGGAGCGAGCAAGCTTTGGCTCCTTTGCAGTGCAAACGGGGCCGAAGCGCGCGATACGGAGCTTGCGACGACGAAAAGGAGATATAATATGAAGGATTTTCTCTCCCTCGCGCACGCGAGGTATTCCGTCCGCAAATTCACGGACGAGCCGGTCACGGCCGAGCATCTGGAAAAGATAATCGAGGCGGGTCTCATCGCGCCGACGGCCTGCAATCTCCAGCCCTTCCGCATCTTCATCATATCCACGCAGGCGGGCCTTGAAAAGCTGCGCGCCTGCACGAAGTGCGACTTCGGGACGAAGACCGCCCTGCTCGTCTGCGCCAGCAGAGAAGAGAGCTGGAAGCGCCCCTTCGACGGCGCCTCCGCCGGCTGGGTGGACGCCTCGATCGTGACGACGCACATGATGCTCGAGGCGGCCGACCTCGGCGTCGGCTCGACGTGGGTAATGTGGTTCGATCCCGAGGCCGCCCGCCGCGAATTCGAGCTTCCGGAGGATCTCGAGCCCGTCGCCTTCCTCGTCATGGGCTATCCCGCGCCGGACGCGGCGCCCGCGAAGGGCCATTCCGCCTTCCGCCCCGATTCCGAGCTTATCCGGAGGGTCTGAGCCATGGCTGCAGGTCTTTTTGCTCTTGTCATCATCCTCGCCCTGATCGCGATAATAAATCTCATCGCGTCGATAGTCCTGCTCGCGGCCCTGGGAAGGCGGCTGCCGACGTGGGCGAAGGTACTGCTCATAATCGTGCTCGTCCTCTCGGCGCTTTTCCTCGTCATCCTCGCCGCCGTCGCGCTCTTCAAGGCGATATAAAAAAGCATAAGCAAAGCCCGGAGCATCCGCTTTGAGATTATCTCGGAAAGCCCTCCCTTTAAGCCCCCCTTGCGAAGGGGGGGGATACAGGGGGGATCGGATCGCAATTATTCCTTTTTTGTGCCTCCGGCGGGTCACATCCGATCCTTCACCCGCTTCGCGGGAGCTCCCTTTCCAAAGGGAGCTTTCGCAGAAGTCGAATTATTGAATATAACACGAAAGCCCGGAGCGTCTTGCTCCGGGCTTCTCTTTTCCATATACGGGGACGGTTTTTTCGTCACAGACCTGGGACTTAAGAACCGTCCCCGGGTCCTTTTTCCGCGTTTTTAAAGCAGCGTGCCGCCGGTGACGGTGGCCTCGGCGACGCCGCCGAGATCGACCGTGCCGAATTTTCCGGCGTTGGCGCGGTTGTCTATTATCTCGCCGGAGACGCGCAGATCGCCCGTCACGCCGCGCCGCGCGGCCTCCGCGCGCGCCTGCTTTTCCGCGAGCTCGAGGGCCTTTTCCTCGGCCTGCGCGCGCTCCTTGAAGACGTAGTTGCCCTCGTCGGAGAAGACGGTATAGCCGTCGATGCCGCCGGGGTGGTGGTTGGGGCGTATCTCGACCTGCGCCGTGACGGAGACGGAGCCGACTATCGCGCCGACCGCGTTGGCGACGCCCGCGTTTTCCGGGATGATGCACTCGGCTCCGAGCGCGCGGGCGACGTCGGGCAGGAAGATATGCGTCGGCGCGCCTATGCCGACGAGGGCGGCCCGCGTCGTGAACAGGACGTCGAAAAACGGCCTCTCGCCGCGCTTGAAGGCGTCCCACGAGGCGTCGATGAGCTCGGACGGGGTCGGTATCTTCGGGAAGCGGTCGTGCAGGAGGATGCGCACAAGGTTGTCGTAGAGCTTGCGCTTGACGGCGTCGTAGATCATGTCGCAGAATTCGTAGATCCTGCCCTCGTCCTTGATGCCGAGGCAGCGCATCATGAATACCGCCGTCAGCCGCGCGGCCTCCGGGTCGTAGGCCTCGAAGTCGCCGCGCAGGTGCATGGCGTCGGTCGGGGTCATGCCGCAGCGCAGGAGGTATCCCTCGTTTTCCAGCCGCGCCGTCTCGAGGTGGTAGACGTTCGTTCCGGCGGCCTCGGCGAACTGCTTGAGGGGCAGCGGGCCGCGGCGCAGCGCCTCGACGAGCTTTTCCTCGGCGGGAGTGAGCCTCGCTCTCGCCTCCGGCTCGCGCACGAGGGTATAAAATTCGTGTATGGGCTGGGTATGCGTGTGCTCCTTGTATGCCAGCTCCTCGAGATACGGAAGTATCTCCGGATGATCGCGCGCTATGAGGGAAATGGGCGCGACGCGGCGCGTTTCGAGCTTTATCCCCTCCCCCTCGACGCGGACGGCGCTGTCGCCTCCGAGGCCGAAGGTATCTATGAACACGCCACGCACGAAGGTGCGCCACGCGCCTATGCTTATCCCGTCCGTGGCCCGGACGGGCATGCCGTTTTTGACTATGGAAATGTCCGTCGTCGTGCCGCCCATGTCGACTATGACGGCGTTTTCCCGCCCCGCGAGGGCGCGCCCGCCGAGGACGGAGGCCGCCGGGCCGCAGAGGATGGTCTCGACCGGGCGTAGCCGCGCGAACTTCTCGCTCATGAGGCTGCCGTCGGAGCGGACTATCATGACCGGGGCGTTTACGCCGCGCGCGGCGAAGGCCCTGCCTATGGCCTGCATGAACTCGGCTATTATGGGGACGAGCTTGGCGTTGAGGAGCGTGCCCGCGCCGCGGCGGACGCTGTTGAGCCCGTTGAAGAGCTCGCTGCCGCATATGACGGAGACGCCGTAGCGCCCGGAAAAGAGCTCCTTGGCCTTCTTTTCTATGACGGCGCCGTTTTTCATCGCGTAGAGCTCGACGACGCCGAGGCCGTCCGCGTCCGTCATCCAGTCGGCCGTGTCGTCGAGGAGCTTGTCCCAGTCTATCTCCGGGAGCTCCTTCCCGTCGAAGGAGCCGGCCGCGTCGAGGAAGAAGAGTGAGTCCCCTTCCGATATGCCGTAATCCGCGCCGACGCGGTCGAGCGTGTCGCGCCCGACGCCTATGAAGAGCAGCTTCGCCCTGCCGCCCTTGCCCTCGACGCAGGCATTGGTCGCGAGCGTGGTCGAGAGCGATGCGAGCTTCGCCTGCCGCAGCAGGTCCACGGGCAGCTTGTCGAGCGCTCCGCCTATGCCGACGGAGAGGTCGTCGCGAGTCGTGAGCGATTTCGCGCCCGCGAGCACCTTTCCCGATTCGAAGTCGTATATGACGGCGTCGGTGTACGTGCCGCCCGTGTCTATCCCTATGCCGAGCTTCATATTTCATCCTCCGGGGGAGTATCTCCACGGAAAAGAGTATAGCATAAACGGCTGACCTTTTCACTATTATTTTGCGTCTTATTCACCGCCGAATAATGCGCGGGTTGACAAAAAAATATGTCGAAACAGTGAATAAGCGCCTAAAACGGCGGGTTTTTTAACAATGTCCACAAAGTTATCAACATCGTTACGTAAACTCTCGCATTTTACGCGGCGCGGAAATATTCATTCGCATCGCATTTTCGTCGTCGCAGACTTCGTATCATTCGCTCCCGCGCATGCGCGGGAGCTCATTCACTTCGTCGCTCCTCCTCTCCGTCGTGCAAACGCTGCGCTGGTTTGCCCGACGGGTCAGGACGGGGGATGCGGACTTCACTTGTCGCCTTCCCTTACGCAGGGGAGGCTGTGCGGAAAGGATTCATATGCCGGGGATAGAGACGAGGATAAGAAAATACTTCAAGCTCAGAGAGGGCGAAAAAGCCCTCTTTTCCGCGGCCGATCTCGCGGCCTTCATGGGCCTCTCGATAGAGGAGCTGCGCGCCCTCGCCGACGAGCCGGAGGAGGGGCTTCCCGTCCGGCGGGCGATGACGCGCATCG
>JAEFAK010000169.1 GCA_016287555.1 Oscillospiraceae bacterium | reverse complement strand
GAAGCAGGCTCGGCTCCTCCGCTCCGAGCCCGACGGCCACCTCCGCCATGACGGACATCAACCTCGGCAACATGGGCCATACGCGCGCCGGGAACGCTGGCGCGGAGTTCGTCATGATGGAGGCGGTCACGCCGGAATTCGGCATGGGCACGGGCCTCGGCTACGCTCCCTACAGCATGGGCAACACCGACAACACCTATCAGGGCGCGCGCGTCGTAGACACCAACGGCAAATACGTCCCCTATGCCAATACCAGAGGCGAGCTCCTTTCCGATGAGCGCCAGATCTTCCAGGCCACGGACCCGGATAAGTTCGTCATCGGCCACGGCATCGGTCTCGCGACCCCCGTTTCCAACGCCTACAACGTCACGACGCTCGACCCGAAGCTCAGCGAGAAGATAAGGAGCGGAGAATACAGTCTCCCGCTCTACGATGATTTCGCCGGCATGCCCGAGAAATCCAGGAAGATTATCTGGAACCTCATGCTCGCCAACGAGGGCAAATGCCGCGTCCCCATCTTTGAAAATCTTCAGAAATGGGGCTTCGACCCCTCGCAGGATATGCTCCAGTACGCCATATCCGCAGAGCCCGGCATCCACGCGCGCTGCTCCTGGCTCGCACCCGAGCAGACTCCGAAGACCTGGGTCTCCACGAAGCGGCAGGGCGGCGTCTTCACCGACTGGAGGCTCCAGTCCTCCCTGCCGGGGCTCTTCGTCGCAGGAGGCAACCCGCTCTTCGGCTCCGGCTGCCACGGCGAGGCACAGACTACCGGCCGCTACTGCGGCAGGCAGGCCGCAGCCTTCGCCAAGAACCACCCCGCCGTCGAGCCTGAGAGAGGGCAGATAGAGCGCGAAAAGAACGAGGTCTATACGCCTGTCTTCAAGTCCGGCGACGTGGGCTGGCATGAGCTCAACGCGGCCATCGCGCGCGTCTTCCAGGATTACTGGAACGTCAAGACCGAAGAGATATTCGACCGCGGCCTCATCCGCATGGCCGATCTTCGCAGGACAGAGGGCAACCGGACCTTCGCCAACAACCCGCACGAGCTGGCCCGAGTCATCGAGTGCTACCGTCTCAGCGACCTTGCCTCCTGCTACTGGGAGTCCGCCAAGGCGCGCAAGGCTTCCTCGGCGCTGCTGGGCTTCATGAGGATAGACTATCCGAACGTCGACGAGCCGGAATGGCACAAGTTCCTCCCGATCTCGAGGACAGAGAAGGGCGTTCAGGTCCGGGAGGCCCCCTGCGACTACTATCTGCGCGACCCGTACCTCACCACGCTGCATGACAACTACGTCAAATACGCGGAGCTTGACTGAGAAAGGAGCATAGAAATGGCTACGTTTTCATATCCCAGCGTCGCGGAGCCCAGCCGCATTCTTGAGTTCGACAAGGACAAATGCGTCGGCTGCAACGTCTGCGTCAACACCTGCTCCTCCGACGTCATGATACCCAATCCGGAAAAGGGCGGCGAGCCTATCGTCCTCTTCGCGGAAGAGTGCTGGTTCTGCGGGAGCTGCGTTCAGGAGTGCCCGCACAAGGCGCTGACCCTCATCCCGCCCGCCTCGCAGCGCATCTCGACTATCTGGAGGCGCAAGGCGACCGGCGAGGAATTCCGCATGGGAATGATCGATCCCCCCGAGCCGAATACGACCCCGCCCGTCGGGCACAACATCTGATTTTTCGCATAAGAAAACGGCGTCTTCCGCATCGGAGGACGCCGTTTTTCTTTTATTCTTATTTTGCCCTGAGCTGCCAGAAAGCGACCGCTCCGGCCGCGGCAACGTTCAGCGAGTCGACGCCGTGCTGCATCGGTATGCGCGCGGTATAGTCGCAATCGGCGATGGTCCTTGCGGCAAGTCCGTCCCCTTCCGCGCCGAGAATTAGAGCAAGTCTGGACTCGGAGCATAGCGCGGTGTCGTCTATTCCGACAGACTCGTCCGTAAGTGCGAGCGCTGCCGTCCTGAAGCCAAGGGAGCGGACGCGGTCGAGTCCGGGAGAGGGCCAGCTTTCCTCTATATACGTCCAGGGTATCTGAAACACCGTCCCCATACTGACGCGGACTGCGCGTCTGTTGAGCGGATCGCAGCAGGTCTGCGTGACGAGCACTGCGTCCATTCCGAGCGCGGCGGCGGAGCGGAATATCGCGCCGATGTTCGTCGAGTCGACTACGCCCTCGAGCACCGCGATGCGGCGTGCGCCTGAGCAGACCTCCTCGACCGTGCGGGGCGCAGGTCGGCGCATGGCGCAGAGGACGCCGCGCGTCAGAGCGTAGCCTGTCAGCGATTCGAGCACTTCCCTGCTGCCCGTGTAGAGCGGTATATCGCCGCAGCGCGCGATTATCTCCGCGCCGTCCCCATCTATGTGTTTCTGCTCCATGAGCAGCGAGACGGGCTCCAGGCCCGCGTCGAGAGCTATTCTGATGACCTTCGGGCTCTCGGCTATGAAAACGCCCTTTTCCGGTTCGAGCCGGTTTCTCAGCTGCGCCTCCGTGAGTCTCGCGAACACGTCGAGCGCGGGATCGCGCGCGTCTTTTATTTCGATCATATTAGGCATATCACACCATCCGGGAATGAAAAGCTTTTGATCATTATATCAATCTATCGTCCCTGAGGCAATCCCGAAAGAAAACGGCGCGGAGAATGAACTCCGCGCCGTTTGATTATACGGACAGGGTTATCTTATTTGAGAGCATCGAAGCGGAATACCATCGCGGCCGCCTCGCATCTGTTGGCGGTTTCCTTGGGCAGGAAAGCGCCTGCGTCCGTTCCGGTGATAACGCCGGCTGCGGCCATGGCTGCAACCGCCTCTACGGCGAAATCGCTGATGTCTGCCGCATCCGTAAATTCGGGCGCACCTTCTCCGGAGAGCGGTATCCCCTTGGAAGCGGCCAGCCTGTAGAGCATGACGGCAAGCTGTTCTCTCGTCACGCTGGCTGTCGGGTCGAACTTTCCGCCGCCTATGCCGTTCACAATGCCGTTCTTTACGGCCCATGCTATGGCCTGAGTATAATACTCGCCCTCAGGCACGTCTGTGAAGTCGTTGGCATATTGAGCCTCCTCCTCGCCGCACAGGCGCCAAAGGATGACGACGATATCGCGGCGGGCGATCGGATCTTTCGCGCCGTACGTCCCGTCACCGTAGCCCTTGATTATGCCGCGCTCGGCAAGCGCTTTTACGAATTCATAAGCCCAGTGATCGGTCGGAACGTCGGAGAAGAGCGTCGCCTCCGGCTCACTTTGAGAGGGCTCGGTCGGATCGTCCTGCCATGCTTCGGAGCCGTAGTCCTTTGAGAAATCGTCTGTGTAGAAGAATACCATCTCGGAATCGTTCGTGAAATGATAGGCGTTCGCGCTGACGGTGGAGGCAACTCCGTTGACCATAAACAGCCAGCCGGAATTCGGTCCGTGATCAAGCTCGCCGTATTCTCCGATGGAGGCGAAGTATCCGTTCCTGATCTCATATTCTATGTCGTTGGCTATCAGAGCCGCAATGAGCGCCTGATCTGCCATCGCGTCGCTGCGGTCAAAAGTTACGGCATAGCTCTCTCCGTTGAGGATTGAGAAGTACTTATCGGGGTTTTGCTTGTAGGTAAGCGCGTTGCCGCAGGTATCCGCGTCGTGGGCAAGAACCTTTACGGTTATCGTAACGGTCGTGTTGACGGGGCCGACGGCTACCAGCGTCACGTTTATTGTGTGTCTCGCAGCCGCAGCGGCATCTTCTTCGGTTATCTCGAATCCACCCGTCGCGGTCTCATAGCCGTCTTTCTCGACCTTGTAGGTGTAAGAACCCATATCGAGATTGAAGGATTTGTCGCTGACTGCGGTCGGAGCAACGCTCGCTCCCTCGGAGTCGTAGACTGTGACGGTCGCACTGTCGGGCACTACGGTGAAATCGGCGCCGGCTTTGGAAGGAGTCGCCTCGGCGGGGATCCTGTCGGCAATGTTGCCGCTGAAGTCATAGACGCGGTACGCTCCGTTCTGAGCGCCGCTCATCGCTACGAGGCCGCGGAAGCCCTGCTCCGTGTTGAGGGAAGTGGAGACCGGAACCAGGCTCGCTCTGTCCTCGCCGGCATACAGGACTATGCCGTCCTTAAGGGACTTGCCTGAGGTCTCGT
>JAEFAK010000168.1 GCA_016287555.1 Oscillospiraceae bacterium | reverse complement strand
CGTTGTCGAAAAGACGCAGATACGGCCAGTCGAGGTCCGCGTTCGCGGCGCCGTAATTCGTGCTCAGGCTCCCGCCGACGGCGTTGGCCGCGAGCGGCAGACCGTCCATGCAGTTTTTGCAGAAGGCGCGCAGCTCTCCGTCCTCCATGACGTAGAGCTCGAGCCCGCCGCTGGCGCCGCCGCCCTCGGTATAGAGCAGCAGCTCCGGCACGCCGTCGCCCGTGAAGTCTTTAAGGTCGAGCGCGAGGATATTGCTTGACCAGCCGGGATCGTACTCCGCGACGCGGCGGGAAACGAGCTCGGCGTACGCCTTTTGCCAATCCTCCGTCAACTCCGGCGCGGGGGTCGGGACGGGCGTCACGTCGGGCGTCACGGCCGGCGTCGGCGCGGAGGTGAAGTCGGGCGGCGGCGTCCCCTTGTCAGGGAGCGGGCGGAAATAGCGCTCGTAGACGCCGAGATCGAGCACGGTGCGGTCCGCCGTATGCCAGAGGGAGCCGTCCCACGCGATCTCGTCGGGCCCGACGATGAAGACCGTCGCGCCGCCGAATTCGAGGCGGCAGAGCCAGTCCGCGGGTTCGCTCGAGGCGGCGGCGCCGCGCTTCCAGCGCGCCGTTTTGAGGCCGTAGAGCATTTTGTCTATCTCGTCCGGCGCGGTCACGAAGACGGTGGTCCCCGCCTTGTCGGCGAGGCTGCCGCTCGTCGCGGTGAGGCTCTCGGCCTCGGGCAGGTCGAGCAGCTCGCCGCGGGCGCCGCAGGCGGCGAATATGAGCAGCAGCGCGGCGAGCGCCGCGCAGACGGCAATTAGCTTTTTCATGGCGTTGCCTCCTCGTTTCGGCAAAGGTCCGTCTCTCTTTTATTAAGACGCAAAAACGGGGCAAAAAGTGACCGAAGAAGCAGAAAACTCCCGCCGTACAGCGTTTGCTATCTTAAAGATAACACATGAGAAGGGAAAAGTAAACTGCCACTCTTGGCAAAGAATCTCTCCATCCGGGGCGGAGGCGCGATGAGGCGCTTGCAACGGCGCGTCGGGAATGGTATCATGTAAAAAACGGCAAAGGAGGCGCGCAGATGAACCAGCGGGGACCCGATCTCATCCGGGGAAAGCTCTGGAAGAGCATGCTCGTATTCTCCATCCCGCTCGTCGCCTCGAACCTGCTGCAGGCGCTCTACAACATCGTCGACATGATCATCGTCGGCCGCTTCGCGGGCTCGGCGGGGCTCTCGGCGGTCAGCGTCGGCGGGCAGGTCACGATGGTCGTGCTCTGCATCGTCATGGGCATAGCCAACGCCGCCTCCGTGCTCGCCTCCCAGCTCGTCGGAGCGGGGCGGCAGGGCGAGCTGCCGCGCCTCATGCGGACGATGGAGCGCGTCTTCGCGGCGGTCGCCGTCGGGCTGACCGTCCTCGCCTGGATATTCACGCGGCCGCTGCTGACGGCGCTGCACACGCCGCCGGAGGCCTATTCGCAGGCCGTCGTCTATCTGCGCGTCTGCATGCTTGGGACGGTCTTCGTCTATCTCTATAACCTGATGAACGGCGTTCTGCGCGGCGCGGGCGACTCGCGCACGCCGCTGCTGCTCGTCGTCGTGACCTCAGTCGTCAACCTCGTGCTGGACCTGCTGCTCGTCGGCGTTTTCAGGCTCGGAGCGGGCGGAGCCGCGGCGGCGACGGCCTTTTCCCAGCTTCTGAGCTGCGTGCTCATCTTCCCCATCGCCCGCAGGCGGCACGAATTCATGCGCCCGCGCGGGAAGCTCGATTTTGACAGGGAAAAGCTGCTCCTGCTGCTGAAGATAGGGCTGCCGCAGTCCGTGCAGTTCACGCTGACTGAGCTCAGCTTCCTGCTTATCGCGGGCATAGTCAACCTCTTCGGCGTCTACGCCTCGGCGGCGGCCGGCGCCGTCGCGCGGCTGGGGAGCTTCGCCGTCCTCGCGAGCAAGGCCATGATGGGCGGCATCATAACCGTCACCGGGCAGAACATAGGCGCGGGGCAGCCCCGGCGCGCGCTGCAGGGCATGGGCATAGGCATACTCTACGCGCTGCCCATAAGCCTCGTATTTTATATCCTCTCCCTCGTCAGGCCGGAGATGATGCTCTCCCTCTTTACGTCGGAGGCGCCCGTCATCGAGGTCGGCGCGCCGTACCTCAAGGCGCTTGCGCTCAGCTTCGTGCTGGAGAGCGTCATGTTCTGCATGATGGGGCTGCTGACCGGCGCGGGGCACACGCTCGTCACCCTCTCGTGCGCCATGGTGAGCGCCTTCATCGTGCGCTACTCGCTGGCGCGGATATTCAGCACGGTCCTCGGCATGGGCTTCGTGGGCGTCGGCTGGGCCTACCCCTTCGCCCCGGCGGCCTCGCTCATCATCTGCACTGCTTTCATCCTCAGCGGAAAATGGAAGACCAACCGCGTCCGCGTATAGCGCGGGCGCAGAAATGGCGGCATCATGCGGCGAAAAGACGGCATAGACCTTATAAAAACGATCGCGATCTTCTGCGTGATCGTCATACACGTCTCCGCGCCGGGCTATTCGGCGGCGGGCGCTGACTATTATGCCTCCCTCTTCTGGGGCAGCGTGACGCGCATGGCCGTGCCGCTCTTTTTCATGTGCACCGGCGCGCTGCTGCTCGACCCGGAGCGCGGATTTTCCGCGGGGCGCTTTTTCAAAAAGAACTTTCTGCGCCTCGTTCTGGCGCTCTTTTTCTGGGCGGCGGCGTATAAGCTCGGCCACCTCGCCGCGCGAGGCGCGATAACGGGCAGCAACGTCCTCTACGCGCTCAGGGAGCTCGCGCTCTTCCGGCACGAGCCGCATCTCTACTTCCTGCACATCATGCTGCTCCTCTATGCGTTCATCCCCGTCCTGCGCGTGCTGACGGAGCACGCGGGCAAGAGGACTCTGGTCTGGCTGCTCGCGCTTTGGGCGCTGACGGGCATCGTCTACCCGACCGTGCGGCCCTTCTGGCCTTTCAGGCTGCTCGACGGGGTCCCCGCGCAGTGGATGATGAACATGGCGTACGCCTCCTTCGGCTACGCCCTGCTGGGGCATTTTCTGATGAAATACCCGATGAAGCGGGGGCTCGGCGCGGCGCTCTTTATCGCAGGCTTCGCCGTCACCTTCGGGGGAACGCTCATAATGAGCCGCGGCGCGCTCTACGAGGGCTTTCTGCAGGGCATGAGCGTCGGCGTCGCGCTGCAGGCGGCGGGTCTCTTCGGCCTGCTCAGCGGCGCGAAGCCTCGCAGGACGGGGCTCGTCCGCTATGTCTCGCGCGCCTCCTTCTGCGTTTACCTCGTCCACATCTTCATCGTCTACGGCGCGGCGAAGCTCGGCTGGAGCGTCCTGCTCCTGCCCTGCGCCGTCTCTATCCCGCTCGCGGCGCTCGTCACGCTCGCCGTCAGCTGCGGGATATACTTCGTCCTCTCGAAGATACCGTTCGTCCGGAGTTATCTCGTATAGAGCCGGAGGGCGCCGGCTGTCCCCCGCTCTTGCCCGGGCGGCGGGAATATGCTAAAATCCGGGTAAGGCCGCGCCTGCGGCCGAACGATCCCGAAACGGGGTGAGACCATGAAACGAAAAGACGGCATCGACGTCATAAAGGCGATCGCGATATTCTGCGTCGTCCTCGCGCACACCTGCTCCCCCGGCTATTACGCGGCGGGCTTCGATTTCTACGCCTCCGTCTTCTGGGGCAGCCTCTTCCGCATGGCCGTGCCGCTCTTTCTCATGTGCACGGGCGCGCTGCTGCTCGACCCGGAGCGCGAATTCAACGCCGTCCCCTTCCTCAAAAAGAACTACCTGCGCATCCTCGTCGCCCTCTTCTTCTGGGCCGCCATGTATAAGCTCTACCACCTCGCCGTGGGCGGCGCGATAACGGGCAACAACGTCCTCTACGCGCTCAAGGAGCTCGTGCTCTTCAAACACGAATTCCACCTTTACTATCTGCACATCACGCTGCTGCTCTATGCCTTCCTGCCCGTCCTGCGCGTGCTGACGAAGCACGCGGGCAAGGGCACGCTTGTTTGGCTGCTCGTGCTCTGGGCTCTGACGGGCATAATCTACCCGACCCTGCGCCCCTTCTGGCCGTTCCGCCTGCTCGACGGGGTCCCCGCGCAGTGGATGATGAACATGGCCTGGGCCTCCTTCGGCTATGCCCTGC
>JAEFAK010000167.1 GCA_016287555.1 Oscillospiraceae bacterium | reverse complement strand
GTCCTTATCCCCGTATATAACTCCGGCAGCGAGACGGTATATCTGCGCGACCTGCATCTCGTCGTCCGTGACCGGGACGGGACGGTCGTCTATGACACGACCTGCTACGGGCGCAATCCCGAGGTACTGCGTCCCGGCGAGGACGGAGCCTTCATCGAATGGGTCAGCTCGAGCCGTTTCCAAAACGGTTATACGTCCCTCTCTCCGGATATGACCGTCGAGCTCGACGATATCATGATCAACCCCATGAAAGAAGAGTACATCCACAGGATGCCGCTGTCGAACGTCTATTACGACAAGGCCGCCGGATGCGTCAACGGGACGATATACAACGACACCGGCGATTTCCTCGCCGGATTGAACAACAACAATGAAAAATGGGCGACCGCGCACTATTCCTACAAGACGTATATTTCTTACTATGACGCGAACGGTGCGCTCATCTGCTCCCACGAATTCTACGATACCGAATGCCTCGAAGCAGACCAGACGCTCGACTTCAGCGTGTATATCTACTGGCTTCCGGAGGGATATACCTATAACGATATAGATTCCGTCAAGGTCTGGTCCTATATCCTCGATTACGAGCTCACCGAGAAGAGATGACCGGGCGATCCGGCCTGAAATGACCGCACACGGGAACGCCGCTTTTCGAAGCGGCGTTCCTTTTTCCGCGCCCCGCCGCGATTGACACCCGCGGCGGGGAAATGCTATAATTTAAGGGATAAACTATCGGGAGGGCGGGAAATGCTCACGCTTGGCATCGACATAGGCTCGACGACGGCCAAATGCGCCGTGCTCGAAGACGGACGCGACTTCCGCGCGGTATCGCTGCGCGATTCCGGCGTCGGGACGGACGGACCGCAGGCAGCCTTCGAGGGCGTGCTCGCCGAGCTCGGCGTTTCGCGCCGGGACATAGACTGCGTCTGCGCGACGGGGTACGGCCGCGCCGCCTGGCAGGACGCCGATCTTCGTGCGAGCGAGCTGACGTGCCACTGCCTCGGCGGGGTGTACGTCTTTCCCGGCCTGCGCACGCTCATAGATATCGGCGGGCAGGACGCGAAGGTCATCTCCATCGACGCCGGCGGCAGCATGGCCGAGTTCGTGATGAACGACAAATGCGCCGCGGGGACGGGGCGCTTTCTCGACGTCATGGCCGCGCTGCTGCGATGCCCGGTCGATTCCTTCGCCGAGGCCGCAGCGCGCTCGAAGTCTCCCGCCTCCATATCCAATACCTGCACGGTCTTCGCCGAGAGCGAGGTCATCAGCCAGCTCGCGGCCGGCGCCGCCGTCGAGGACGTCATAGCCGGCGTCTGCCGTTCCGTTGCGACCCGCGTGGGAAGTCTCGCCCGCCGGCTCGACATGAGAGAGCCCGTCTGCATGAGCGGCGGCGTCGCCAGAAACGCGGCCGTGCGCGAAGCCCTCTCGGAATACCTGCAGGTCCCCGTTTTGTTCGACGAGCGCGCCCAGCTCTTCGGAGCCATGGGCGCTGCCATATACGCCGCCAAGAGGAAAAGCAAGGAGTAAAAAATGGAAGTCAGAAAAGGTTCCTCTCAGGACCCGAACAGCGCCAAGTACAAGCTCAATCAGATTGCCGCCAAGGCATATTCCGACGCGCAGGCCGCCAAGGAGCGCGGCGAGAAGGTCGGCTGGTGTGCGAGCAATTTCCCCGTAGAGCTGCCGGAGACGCTCGGCATCCCCGTCTGCTATCCGGAAAATCAGGCCGCCGGCATCGCCGCGCGCGGTCAGGGCGAGAAGCTCTGCTCCATCGCCGAGGACGAGGGCTATTCCAACGACATCTGCGCCTACGCCCGCATCAGTCTCGCCTACGCGAAGATAAAGGACGAGCCCGCGCAGAATATGCCCATGCCGGATTTCATGCTCTGCTGCAACAATATCTGCAGCTGCATGACCAAGTGGTATGAAAACCTCTCCAAGGAGCTGGACATACCGCTCATTATGATAGATATCCCGTTCAATCCCGATAACGAGGTCAGCCGCGACGAGATAGAGTACGTCAAGGCGCAGTTCCTCGAGGCGGTAAGGCAGCTCGAGGAGATAACCGGGAAGAAATGGAGCGACGAGCGCTTCCGCGAGGTCATGGCAAACTCCTGCCGCACCTCCCGCGCATGGCTGGAGGCGACGGCGCTCGCCGCCGCGCGCCCCTCGCCCTTCAACGGCTTCGATCTTCTCAACCACATGGCCGTCATGGTGACGGCGCGCGGAAAGCCCGAGGCCGCCGAGGCCATGGAGCTGCTGGCCAGAGAGTACCGCGAGAATATCGAAAACGGGACGAGCACCTTCCGCGCCGAGGAAAAGTACCGCATCATGTTCGAGGGCATAGCCTGCTGGCCGTGGCTGCGCGTCACGTCGACGGGGCTGAAGTCCCGCGGCATCAACATGGTCTCGACCATTTACGCCGACGCCTTCGGCTTCATCTACGACGATTTCGACGGCATGATCGAGGCCTACTGCAAGGTCCCGAACGCGATAAACCTCGAGACGGCGCGCGACAAGCGCGTCCGCCTCTGCAATAATATCGGCGTCGACGGCCTGCTCGTGCATACCAACCGCTCCTGCAAGCTCTGGAGCGGCTTTATGCCGGAGATGAGCCGCCAGATAGGCGAGGCCTGCGGCATCCCCGTCGTCAGCTTCGACGGCGATCAGGCCGACCCGCGCAACTTCTCCGAGGCCCAGTACGATACGCGCGTTCAGGGCCTGACGGAGATAATGGCTTCGAGAAAGGCAGGCGAGTGAGATGGAAGTCCGCGAGATACTTGACGTTTTCCGCGCCGCCGATCCCGCCGCGCTGAAAGAAAAATACCTCGCCGAGGGCAGAAAGATCGTCCTGACGGCGCCGGTCTATACCCCGGAGGAGATAATCCACTCCATGGGTCTCGTCCCCATGGGCGTATGGGGGGCCGACGTCCTGCTCAAGCGCTCGAAGCGCTATTTCCCGGCGTTCATCTGCTCCGTCGTCCAGTCCATAGTCGAGCTCGGCATGCGCGGGACGTATGACGGCGCCTCCGCGATAGTCATCCCGTCGCTGTGCGACAGCCTCAAGGTCGTCGGGCAGAACTGGAAGTACGCCGTCCCCGGCATCCCGTTCATCCCTATGACCTACCCGCAAAACCGCGCCTCCGAGGCAGGCCGCGCCTTCACGAAGGCGGGGTATCTGCGCGTCATACGCGATCTCGAGGCCGCGACGGGCGCAAAGTTTTCGGCGCAGGCGCTGGCCGATTCCATAAAGATATATAATGAGCACAATGCCCTCATGCGCCGCTTCGGGCGCGAGGCGGGGAAGTACCTCTCCGCGGCCGACCGCAGCGCCGTCTTCAAGAGCGCGTTCTTCATGCCCAAGGAGGAGCACGCCGCCCTCGTGAAGAAGCTGCTCGCCGCGCTGGAGGGAGAAAAGCCCTTATCCGGCCCGAGCGTCGTGACGACCGGCATCCTCGCCGACAGCCCCGCGATCCTCGCCAAGCTCGATGAGCTCGGCCTGCGCATAGCGGCCGACGACGTCGCCGCCGAGAGCAGGCAGTACAGGACCGACGCGCCCGAGACGGGAGACCCGCTCGACGCGCTGGCGGCAAAGTTCGCCGGCATGGGATGCTGCTCCGTGCTGCTCGATCCCGAAAAGCGCCGCGCCGACCTCATCGTCGACTCCGTGCGCGAGACGGGTGCTTCCGGCGTCCTCGCCCTGCAGACGGAGTTCTGCGATCCCGAGGAATTCGATTACGTCATCATAAAAAAGGCCTGCGCTGCCGCGGGCATTCCGCTGCTCGCCGTCGAGGTCGACCGCCAGATGGCCAATTTCGGCCAGGCGGAGACGATGCTCGAGGCGTTCAGCGAGAGACTCGGCTGACTCAGAGAATAAGGAGAAACGATATGGAACGCGCTCTTTCCGGGATCCGAGTGATCCAGCTAGCGAACTTCGTGGCCGCCCCGGCCGCGACCAGATACCTCGCCGACCGCGGCGCCGACGTCATAATAATAGAAGGAGTCAAGGGCGAGCCGCTCCGCTACTCCGCCGTGCAGGAGGGAAGACCCCAGGACCAGCTCGAAAACACGACCTGGGAATATCTCAACGGCGGCAAGCGCTGTATCGCGCTCAACCTCAAGGATCCCGCCGGCAAGGAGGCCTTCATGCGCCTTC
>JAEFAK010000166.1 GCA_016287555.1 Oscillospiraceae bacterium | reverse complement strand
TCGCGCGGTATGGCCGGCGGAATGACGATACTCCTCCCTCAAGAAGATAAGCACTACAACGCCCGCCTTTAAATGAAGGACGAGATAGTTTCGCTCCTCGGAGGAAGGACCGCGGAAAAGCTCGTTCTCAACGATATCTCCACCGGCGCCTCCAACGATATCCAGCGCGCCAGCGGCATAGCGCGCGCCATGGTCACTAAATACGGCATGAGCGACCTGCTCGGGCCCATTACCTATGAATCCGGCTCGGACGAAGTATTCCTCGGCCGTGATTTTGCCCAGACCAAGCATTATTCCGAAAAGGTCGCCGCCATGATAGACGACGAGGTGAAGAGGATAATCGACGACGCGTATGCCCGCTGCGAGGCCATCCTCACCGAGAACCGCGACCTGCTCGACATCACCGCGGAATACCTCATCGCTCACGAGGTCATGGACGCCGACACGTTTGAGCAGATCTGCAGGGAACGCAGGGCGCCCGCGGAGCCCGCTCCCAGGCGCGAATCTGCTCCCGAGTTCGAAGAGCCCGCGGAGCCGGCTCCCGATCCTGAAGATCAGAACGAAACAACCGAAGAATGACGATTTGGGCGGGATATCCCGCCCAAATCCGTACATAAAAAGGAGTAAGACCTATGAAGCTCGGAATCGTCGGACTTCCCAATGTCGGGAAATCCACTCTGTTCAATGCTCTGACTGACGCCGGAGCGGAGAGCGCCAATTATCCCTTCTGCACCATCGACCCGAACGTCGGCGTTGTGACGGTCCCCGATGAAAGACTCGACTGGCTCTCTGAACTCTATCAGCCCAAAAAGCATACGCCTGCAGTCATCGAATTCGTTGATATAGCCGGACTCGTCAAGGGTGCGAGCAAGGGCGAGGGGCTCGGCAACAAGTTCCTTGAAAATATCCGCAGGACCGACGCTATAGTGCATGTCGTGCGTTGCTTCGACGACGAGAACGTCATTCACGTCGAGGGAAGCACCGATCCTCTCCGCGATATTGAGATCATCGATCTCGAGCTTATAATGTCCGATATAGAGATAGCCGAGCGCCGCGCCGACAAGGCCAGGAAGGCCGGCAAGGGCGGGGACAAGTCCTTCCTTCACGAAGCCGAGGTATATGAAGCTCTTTTGAAGCACCTCAACGAGGGCAGATCGGCCCGTACATTCGACTGCTCCGATGAAGACGCCGAAATGCTCGCTTCGGACGACCTTCTCACGACAAAGCCCGTTATATATGCCTGCAATCTGGACGAGGACGGCTTCTCCTCATACGAGACGAATCCGTATTTCCTTCAGGTCAGGCAGCTTGCCGAGAAGGAGGGAAGCCAGGTGCTTCCCGTGTGTGCCAAATTCGAGGAGGAAATGGCTCAGCTCGACGAAGACGACAGAGCCATGTTCATGGAGGAACTCGGCATGACCGAGGGCGGCCTTTCGAGACTTATCAAGTGTTCTTACGCTCTGCTCGGGCTTATATCTTTCCTTACCTGCGGTCCCGATGAATGCCGCGCTTGGACGATCAAGAAGGGGACCAAAGCCCCTCAGGCTGCCGGAAAGATCCACAGCGACATAGAGCGCGGCTTTATCCGCGCCGAGGTCGTATCCTTTGACGATCTTAAATCCTGCGGCACAATGGCTGTTGCGCGCGAAAAAGGGCTTGTCCGCTCAGAGGGCAAGGACTACGTCATGCGTGACGGCGACATAGTTCATTTCCTTTTCAACGTATGACGGGATCGCTGCCGAAGAGAATTCAGCTTATCGACGCTGTTCGCGGCCTATGCGTCGTGCTCATGGTCATTCACCATCTTTTTTATGACCTTGTTATCTTTCTCGGCGCCCCGCTTTGGATTTTCAAAAACCCTGTTTTAGATGTCCTGCATTATTTCTTTGCCGGGATGTTCATATTCCTTTCCGGCATATCCTCGCGTTTTTCGAGAAGCAACATCAAACGCGGACTGAAGGTAATAGCCGCCGCTCTGGTGATCACGGTCGTTACGCTGTTCCTGAATATGCCGATCTATTTCGGCATACTTCATTTTCTCGGTTTCTGCATGGTGTTTTACGGCCTGACATACAAGCTTTGGGACAAAATCCCGCAGTGGCTCGCGCCGATCCTTTTTATCGTTCTTCTTGCCGCTTCGGCTTTTTGGGTCAGCAACACCGGCTTCGTTCAGGCAAAATGGCTCTGGATGTTCGGCTTCAAGTACGACGGTTTTTACTCCGCCGACTATTTCCCGATACTGCCCTGGATATTTGTCTTCCTGCTCGGTACATGGTCAGGGAGTTACATCCGCGACGGACTTCTGCCGGACTGGTTTTACAGATTCAATATGCCCCTGCTTCCGGGTATAGGACGAAGGGCGTTTATCATTTACCTCCTGCATCAGCCGGTTCTTTACGGGCTCGTACTGCTCATTCAGCTCGTTTTCTTCAGGAATCAAATTTGAGTTGACAATGCAATTTGCTGATGCTATAATCACGTCTTGTTAAAGGCATTGATGGGAAAGCGGCATTTCTCACCTTCCAGAGAGAAGCGTCCCGGCTGAAAGCGCTTCAGGTCAGGGGAATGTGCGGCACCGTCCCGGAGCAGCCCCTCAATCGGGGACGCGTTCGCGCGTTACAGCGAGCAATCAAGTTAAACTGCAGGGTGGAACCGTGCATATGCACCCCTGCCGCTTCAAGCGGCGGGGGTTATTTTATGGGAGGAATTCAAGTTGGAAGAAAACAAATACACCTTTGAAAACAAAGAATTCAAGAATACGTACCGTCATACGACGAGCCATATCCTCGCTCAGGCGATGAAGCGTCTGCATCCCGAGGTAAAGCTTGCGATAGGTCCTGCGATCGAAGACGGTTTTTATTATGATTTCGACAGCGAGACTCCGTTTACTGCTGAGATACTCGAGGAACTCGAGGCCGAGATGAAGAAGATCTGCAAGGAGAAGATACCCCTTGAGCGCTTCGAACTGCCGCGCGACGAGGCCATCAAGTTCATGCAGGACAGGAACGAGCCCTATAAGGTCGAGCTTATCGAGGATCTTCCCGAGGGCGAGGTCATCTCTTTCTATAAGCAGGGAGACTTTACCGACCTCTGCGCCGGTCCGCACCTCGATTCGACCGGGCGCGTCAAGGGCAACGCTTTCAAGCTCATGAGCGTTACGGGCGCATACTGGCGCGGCGATTCGAACAGAAAGATGCTCCAGCGCATCTACGGCACCTGCTTCCAGAAGAAGGAGGAACTCGACGAGTACCTCGCGCGTCTGGAGGAGGCCAAAAAGCGCGACCACAGAAAACTCGGCCACGATCTGCAGCTGTTCATGACTGATGAACTTGTCGGCCGCGGTATGCCCATGTTCCTTTCCAGAGGCTATACGGTCTGGCGCGAGCTGGAGAACTATATCCGTGACAAGGAGCTGCGTCTGGGCTATCAGCACGTAATGACGCCCTGCGTCGGCACGGTGGAGCTTTACAAGACCTCCGGGCACTGGGAACACTATAAAGAAAACATGTTCCCCGCAATGGAGGTAGAGGACGAGATGTACGTCCTCAGGCCCATGAACTGCCCGCATCATATGCGTATATATGCCAGCCGTCCTCATTCCTACCGTGATCTGCCGCTCAGGATCGGCGAGATAGCTCACGATTTCCGGTATGAGTCCAGCGGCACTCTGAAGGGCATCGAGCGCGCGCGTCATTTCTGCCAGAACGACGCACACCTCTTCGTAACTCCCGACCAGATCGAGGCTGAAGTAAAGAGCGTTGTAGATCTTATCTTTGATGTTTACAAGGATTTCAATATCACTGATTACCGCTGCGTGCTTTCACTCCGTGATCCCGCAGACAAGAAGAAATATCATGACGACGACGAGATGTGGAATAAGGCTGAGGATGCTCTCCGCCAGGTTCTCAACGATCTCAAGATCGATTACACCGAGGAGATCGGCGAGGCCGCATTCTACGGACCCAAGCTCGATGTTAACGTTAAGCCCGCAGTAGGTGCCGAGTACACACTTTCCACCTGCCAGCTTGACTTCTGTCTCCCCGCAAAATTCAACCTTACATATATCGATTCCGACGGTGACAAGAGAACACCCGTTGTTCTTCACCGTGCCATCCTCGGCTCGATCGACCGTTTCATCGCATACATCCTCGAAGAGACAAAGGGTA